>JAGCNQ010000156.1 GCA_017645845.1 Bacteroidaceae bacterium | reverse complement strand
TTTTTACCTTTTCACCTTTTCACCTTTTAATGGCCCAAGATGCGATGAAGGTGCTCGATATTGCTGCCGACCGCATACGGAAGGCAGGCAATGTGCAGATTGAATATAAGGCAAGCATCTTCTCTGGTGCAACGGAAACGGCTACAACTGTAGGCACGATGTGGTTGCAGGAGAGCAAGCTGAAGTTGGAGACAGAGGACATTATAACCTGGTACGACGGCAAAACACGCTGGTTATATGTACCCAGTAGCAACGAGGTGAGTATCGACGCCCCCTCCAAAAAGGAGATGGCCGCGATAAACCCCTACACCTTCATGAATATCTACAAAAAGGGGTTCAAGATGACGGTCAAAGAGTCTGTTTTGCGCGGTGAAGCGGTCTATGAAGTCTATCTGAAAGCCCGATATGCCAAGATGGATGTCAAGGAGGTGTATGTCGATATCCGCAAGAGTGACTATCAGCCGCTATGTGTCCGTGTGCGCGAAGACAAGGACTGGCAGCGTGTCAGCGTCCTCAGCTTCAAGGGCAACCTCCAGCTTGACGATAAATTCTTCACCTTCCCCAAAGACGAATATCCCGACGTATTAATCAACGATATGAGATAAAATATGAATTATACAAAGCTTCTTATCATAGGTAGCGGACCTGCGGGCTACACAGCAGCCATCTATGCAGGTCGCGCCAACCTCAACCCCACCCTGCTTGAGGGACTTCAGCCTGGCGGGCAACTGACCATCACCACCGAAGTGGAGAACTTCCCTGGATGGGCAGAAGGCGTTGATGCCAATGAACTGATGGACAATATGCGCCGACAGGCAGAGCGCTTCGGCACAAAGATGCTGCCAAATGTGGCCACAAAAGTTGACCTCGATGTACGTCCTTTCCATGTCACCCTCGACGACGGAAGCGAATGGACTGCAGACAGCATCATCATCGCTACCGGCGCAAGTGCAAAGTACCTGGGACTAAGCGACGAACAGAAATATATGGGACAAGGCGTGAGTGCCTGTGCCACTTGCGACGGATTCTTCTATCGCAAGAAAGTCGTTGCCGTTGTTGGTGGCGGCGATACGGCCTGTGAAGAAGCATCCTATCTGGCAGGACTCGCCTCTAAGGTCTATCTCATCGTGCGCAAGCCCTACCTTCGCGCCAGCAAAATCATGCAGGACCGCGTCTTCAACAACGAGAAGATTGAAGTGCTCTTCGAGACAAACACCCTCGGCCTTTATGGCGAGAACGGTGTAGAAGGCGCACATCTCGTATTTAGGAAAGGCGAAAGCGACGAAAGGAAGTACGACCTACCCATTGACGGATTTTTCCTGGCTATCGGGCATCACCCCAACAGCGAACTGTTCACATCCTGGCTCAAGACCGATGAGAACGGCTTCATCATCACCGAAGGCGACTCACCCCGAACCTCTGTGCCGGGGGTCTTTGCCGCCGGAGATGTGGCAGACCCACATTACCGTCAGGCCGTCATCGCTGCCGGAAGTGGGGCCAAAGCAGCAATGGAAGCAGAGAAGTTCCTTTTAAGTTAAGATTGAAGAGCGAAGTATCTGCTTCCGCTCTAACTATGAACTCAGAACAATGAACTATGAATTCATATAGGCTCTATAAATTGATAAACCAGAATGCCGACCTTAAGGACAAGCGGCATCCTATGCTCGACAAGAACCGCTTCATGAAGTTCCTCATGATTTTCATGTGGCTTTACTATGCAGCCATCCTGCTCTTTATGGGTGTCGTCATGGGATTGGGCATGAAGCACAGCTATAATGGTGTCGCCGGTTTCCATGTATTCGATGGTGGGCTGCTCTATCTGCTGATTATTGACTTCTGGATGCGCTTCACCCTTCAGGAAACACCGGCACAAAATGTACAGCCATACTCCTTGCTACCTATCCGCCGTTCCTTCCTGATGAACGTCTATCTCACTCGCTCCGGCTTTTCCTGGGGCAATCTCTACTGGGGCTTCCTACTCGTTCCTTTCGGACTTATTAGTATAGCTATACCTCTGGGATGGGGTGCTTTCTTCGGTTGGCTGCTCGGCTGGTGGTTGCTCTTGATTGCCAACGGTTTCTTTTACCTCTTCTGCAGGGCTCTCTGCCTGAAACACTTAGCATGGTTGTTGCTTCCTGCTACCATTCATGGTGCCTTGCTGGCCATCATGCTTCTGCCCGACAAGAATGTGCTCGATATGCCTTGCACACTTCTGATGTATGGATTCCTGAAATGGGAACTCCTGCCCTTCCTCTGTGCCGGTGCTCTCATTGCCATCCTCTACTGGGCAAACTATCGTCTGCAAATGGGTATGGTCTATGATGAGATAGGCAAGAAGGAAGAAAAGGAAATCAAGCATGCCACCCAGTTCAACTTCCTAAACCGCTACGGGAAACTTGGCGAATACCTCAAGCTCGAAGTTAAGCAACGGCTGCGCAACAAGGCTGTAAGGATGGGGTTCTTCCTCGGCCTCGGTTTTATGGTTCTGCTAAGCGGTCTGATGTATTTCACCGATGTTTATGACAACATAGACTTCATGCGCTCCTTCATCTGCCTCTACAACTACATCGTTCTCGGCATGATGACGCTTATCACCATTATGTGCTACGAGGGCAATTACATCGACGGACTGATGAGTCGCCGCGAAAGCATTCTGCAACTGCTCACGGCCAAGTACTATTTCAACGTACTGCTGCTATTCATACCGCCCATCATCCTGTTACCGCTGATGATTATCGGCAAGATGTCCGTTTGGATGAACATCGGCTACTTCTTCTTCACGGCAGGTGTACTCTACCCGCTTTTCTTCCAGATGGCAGTCTATAACAATAACACATTGCCAATGAATACGAAGTTAACACGCAAACAAGGCAATACCACCCAGCAAATTATCAGCACAATCATCTTCTTCCTGCCAATCGGATTGGAGAGAGCTGCTACAGCCTTGCTTGGCGAACCTTGGGGCTATATGTTACTTGCCCTGTTCGGCATAATAGGCATCGTCACCCACCGGTATTGGCTCCGCAATGTATATAGGCGCTTTATGGCACGTCGCTACAAAAATATGGAAGGATTCCGCGCTTCACGCAATTCATAGTTCATAATTCACATTTCATAGTTATGGAAATAATCATAAAAAACCTCAGAAAGACCTTCGGCGAGAAAGTAGCCGTTGATATACCCGAACTCACCATCCACAGCGGCGAAATGCTCGGCTTGGTAGGCAATAACGGAGCCGGAAAGAGTACCCTCTTCCGCCTCATCCTCGACCTTATCAAGGCCGATACAGGAATGGTACTAATGAAAGACCCCTCTGGCTCCCACGTGAAGGTGGAGAATAAAGAAGCCTCCCCTTCAAGCCAAGGTTGGGAAGGGACTATCAACGTAGCCGAGACTGAAGTATGGAAGGACTGGACCGGTGCTTTCGTTGATGAGAGTTTCCTCATCGACTATCTGACACCCGACGAGTATTTCCAGTTCATTGCCCGTCTCACCGATACAAGCGATGAGCAATTGCAGGAATTCCTGGCCCAGTACCAACATTTCATGGCCGACGAACTGACTGGCCAGAAGAAGCTCATCCGTACACTCAGCGCAGGCAACAAGCAGAAAGTGGGCATTATGGCCGCTATGCTGCTTCGTCCACAAGTGCTCATACTCGACGAGCCCTTTAACTTCCTCGACCCAAGCAGTCAGAATGCCATCAAGCATCTGCTGCAGAAGTACAACGAGGAGACTGGTGCCACGATTCTGGTCAGCAGTCATAACTTGCAACATACAGTTGATATCTGCAAACGTATCGTTCTCCTCGAGCACGGTAAAGTGATTCACGACATCGACAACGAGGAAAAGCAGGCACAGAGCATCCTCGAAAACTACTTTGAAATAAACGACTAAAAAGTAATGCAAAAGATACCTCGCGGCATACCGTGTCTGATAGTCACCATTATACTCTTTGGCTATCTGTCCTCGGTGATGGGCTTCACCAATATGCTCAACACCATCATGCGGACGGCACACGACCTGTTGCTCAACACCGTCTTCTACCTGATGGCGATGTGTGTGCTGACAGCAGCGTTGAGCCGCATCTTTAGTGTCTTCGGCGTAGTTGATTTACTCCAAAGAATGCTGAAGCCTGTGCTGCGACCTCTTTTCAATCTGCCTGGTGTCTCCTCCGCAGGCGCTCTGATGACATTCCTGAGCGATAAGCCGGCTATCATTTCCGTAGCGAAGAATCCGCTGTTTGCCCGCTACTTCAAACGCTATCAGCACATCAGCCTTGTGAACTTTGCCGGCAGCTATGCAATGGGACTGCTGGTTATCATCTTCATGATGGGACACGGCTTTTACACAGAACCCCTTTATGGACTCGTGGGAGCCATCATTGGCAGCATCATCGCCACCAGGCTTATGCAGCGCCTTGTGCTCAAGGAGTATCCGCAATTCAAGGATGAAGATGTAATCGCGGATCAGGGGCAAGGAGCAGAGGGCAAGGAGCAAAGAAAGAAGACGCCTTACGAGACTGTTCCCGACGACCCGCGACAGACGCTCTTCATCCGCATCCTCGATGCTTTGCTCGATGGTGGCAAGACTGGCGTGGAAGTCGGTCTGGCTATCATACCGGGTGTACTCATCATCTCTACCCTCGTCATGATGTTCACCTTCGGCGAAGACCCTGAGACAGGAGCTTACACAGGTGCTGCTTATCAGGGAACGGAACTGCTACCCTATTTGGCAGGCAAGGCAGGCTTCTTATTCCAATGGCTCTTCGGTTTCCAAGCGAGCGAGCTTGTTGCCTTCCCCATAACAGCACTTGGTACAGTCGGTGCTGCCCTCGGTCTCATACCTGAGATGATGAGCAAAGGCATCATCGACAGCAATGCCATAGCCGTCTTCACCGCAATGGGAATGTGTTGGAGCGGTTTCCTCAGCGCCGATGCAGCGACACTGGACTCGCTTGGCTATCGCCACTTTATCTCCCGTTCCTTCACCTGCACCTTCATCGGAGGCATCGCAGCAGGCGTCATTACCCATTGGCTATACGTCCTTGTGACATATCTTATAAACAGCTTCTGTTGAAACGACAATCCAACTAAAACACAACGATATGAAAAAATTAGCTTTATCCATCTTGGCTCTCTGTTCTGCTCTTGTGGCAACCGCAGAGCCCATCGGCAAACAGGCAGCGCTCTACACTGCCCAGACTTTCATGCTTGCAAAAGGCAGAAGTATCTCTCCAGCCGCCTCTCCGAGGAGAGGGGCGAAAGGTTATTCCTCAAATGAGGATGACAACCAGCCTTACTACTATGTCTTCAATGCTGGAAATGACGCCGGCTATGTCATCGTGTCCGGCGATGACCGCACAGAGCCCATCCTCGGCTACGTTGATCAGGGTTCATTCGACCCAGACAACATTCCTGAGAATATGCGTTCCTGGCTACAACTCTATGCTGACCAGATTAAGTACATCATAGACAATGACCTGCAGCCCAGCTCTCCCGAGCTCAAGAAACGCAACAGGGTAATTGGCACAAAGCACAGCATACCCGAGTTGCTGACCTCCCGCTGGAATCAGGGGCATCCCTACAATCTCCTTTGCCCGAAATATTACAAAGGCGACGGCACTCAGCACTATCCCGCTGCCGGATGTGTGGCAACCGCAATGTCTCAGGTAGTGTACTACTATAAATTCCCTGAAAAGACCAAGGCCGTTATTCCTGCCCACAGTAATAAATACACTTTGGACGATGGCACCGAAAAGACTGTTTCCATGAAGGCCATTCCCCGCAACACAGTCATTGACTGGGAGAACATGCGTGACACATACAACTGCGGCGACAGCCATGTCCACGATGCACCAGATACTGCAGTCGCCAAATTGATGCTTTACTGCGGTCAGGGTGTGAAAATGGGCTATGGAGCTTCCTCTGGCGCATCTACTTCCAGCGCGCGGGATTTCTTCGTCAATTGCTTTGGCTACAGGACGAGTGCATATTGGGGAGGTCGTGGAAGCTATTCAATCGACGAATGGTTTGACATGCTCTACAACGAGATAGAACAGGGTCATCCTGTCCTCTACGCTGGTCACTCCTCCGGCGGCGGACATGCATTCGTGCTCGATGGCTTTGACGGGGATAATCTATTCCACGTCAACTGGGGCTGGGGAGGCGGCAGCAATGGCTGGTTCCTCGTAAGCATCCTTAACCCCGGCGACAACAGCGGCATTGGAGCAAGCAGCAGCAGCGACGGCTATAGTATGAGTCAGGGTGCCCTCTTCGATCTTCGTACACCTGACAGCCCCAAAGAAGATGCATTTCTCACTATAAGTGATGTGTCAGTCATTAACAAGAGCATCAGGGCTACGTTCACGAACAAGACAGGAGCGACCGGCAGTTTCAACACCAGTATTGTCAAGCTGGATGAGGATGGTGGTCTCTCTGTCGTCGGCTCTATACAAACCATCACCGGTTTGGAAAATAACGCCTCCCAGACCAAGACTTTCAGCATTAATGGAAGACTTCCCGAAGGCACTCATAGGTTGTCCCCGGCCAGCAAGGCAGCAAGGAACAAGGTTTGGCGTACAAAATATGATATGCAGAGGCAATACATCGAGGCTATAGTTGAAAGTAACGGAAGACTTGACTTGCACTTCATTCATCCCACGTATGAAGATATCAGCATCGACACTATCACTTTCCCGGGCACTCGCATTGTCGGACATGAGCAGGAGGTTAAGGTGACGTTCCGCAACGATGGTGCTGAATACTTCGAGACCGTTTACTTGTTTGCCAGCGCCACATCCAAAAGGGTTTATACCGAAAGCAAGTCGAAAGTTGCCGTTCGTTCGGGCGAGACAGTAGATGTCTCATACTTCTTCACACCCGATACGATCGGTACTTACAACCTTTGGTTCTGCACCGATGACAAGGGCAACAACGTGATGGGTCAAGGCACAATGGAAGTCATCACGGAGGAAGAAGCTGTCAAGGCCAACCTTGCCATCAGTTCCTATTCTATTACCAATGGTTCCGACGACATTGCTTATGGCAAACGACTTGTGGGCAAAGCCACCATCAGAAACAACGCCAGAACAGACTACCACGGAGGTGTTCGCCTACAGATATGGAGCCAGGAGAAAGGAAGCAACACTGCATACAGCGGTTCAACCCATTCATGTAATGTTGATATTCCTGCAGGAAAGGCCGTCAGCGTAGATTTCTCATTCGAGAATCTCAAAGTGGACTACTATTATCGCCTTAAAGCAATGTATTCCAATCAAGATGGAACATTGACCAGTGGCGGCATTTGGGATCATAGATGGGAAATGAAGGACGGTCTGTTGACATGGAAGAACAACGGCACCATCGCAGGTATGGCTTATCGTTCCTCGCTGACGACGGCCACGACAGTCTGTGGCCTCTACGCTGATTGCAACAAGATCAATCGCCTGACGCCGAACAGGAACAATCCCAACGTCATCTATGCCTTTGCATCCGGTATGGAGGTTCCGTCCAACCTTGACTCGTGCAACGCCGTGAGCGGCAACCACGCAAAGCACATCGACCTGATCAACGACAAGCCCTTCTATAATCCTGTAACTTTCGAGGCGGACAGCGCCTCCTTCACCTATACCTTCCCCGAGACAGAGGCTGGTACAGGCTGGCACGCATTCACCATGCCTTTCGAAGCCGACTCCATCTTTGTGGACAGCGTCTATGTTGCGCTCGACGACTCACTCAAGCACTTCTGGATTTACGAGTTCGCGGCCCAGGGCGACAATGGCGAAGTCATCTTCGCTCCCGCCACTGAGTTGCGTGGCAATACGCCATACATCATAGCAGCCGACTCCACAATGGCAGGACGTTCCATCGTCTTCCGTTCGCTCGATGTAACTTTCTACAAAACGGGCTCCGACAAGATGGTCGTTACCTCGCCGTACTACAAGTTCTACGGCACGACATACTCTCCCGTAATGAAGGGATGTTATGTTATGAATGAAGACGGGACAGCCTTTGAATATTTCGCAACGAACAAAACGATAGCCGCTCTTAGCTCCTATTTCACCACCACTCTGTCGGAGGAAGAGCGTCTGCCCAGCATTATCCTGCCTGATATTCCAAAGCCAGCGATACTATTTGGCGACGTGAACGGCGACAACGAGGTAGATCTCAGCGATGCTATCATGGTGACGTACTACTCGCTACATCAGGCTCCGTCCAACTTCAACGCAGATGCCGCAGACATGAACGGCGACGGAGTGGTTGACCTGTCGGATGCCATCATCATCATCTATATGAGCTTAGGCGTTAAATAACATATATAAATAAGGAATATAAACATCACACATGGAATTAGCGACAAAATACAGCCCCGCAGAGGTCGAGGCTAAGTGGTACGAGTATTGGACAAAACATAAGCTCTTTGCGAGCAAACCCGACGGACGCGAGCCCTATACCATCGTCATCCCGCCACCAAACGTAACGGGTGTGCTGCACATGGGGCACATGCTCAACAACACGATTCAGGACATCCTGATTCGTAAGGCCCGCCTCGACGGCAAGAATGCCTGCTGGGTGCCTGGTACCGACCACGCCTCTATCGCAACCGAAGCCAAGGTTGTGAACCGTCTGGCCGAGCAGGGCATCAAGAAGCGTGACCTGACTCGCGAAGAGTTCCTGAAGCACGCATGGGCCTGGACAGAGGAACACGGCGGCATCATCCTCAAGCAGCTCCGCAAGCTTGGAGCCAGCTGCGACTGGGACCGCACCGCTTTCACGATGGACGAAAAGCGCAGCGAGAGCGTACTCAGAGTCTTCTGCGACCTCTACGACAAGGGACTCATCTACCGTGGCCTGCGTATGGTCAACTGGGACCCCAAGGCCCAGACGGTGCTCTCCACCGAGGAGGTTATCTATCGCGACGAGAAGAGCAAGCTGTATTATCTGAAATACTATCTGGCCTCTCCCCAACCCTCCCCTAAAGGGAAGGGAGAAAATTCGCCCTTCCTTCAGGAGGGGACGGGGGAGGCCGAGGGCTGCATCATCCACAAGGATGCCAAGGGCTACTATGCCGTTGTGGCCACCACGCGCCCCGAGACCATCATGGGTGATACGGCGATGTGCATCAACCCCAAGGACCCGAAGAACCAGTGGCTGCGCGGCCAGAAGGTCATCGTGCCCCTCGTGGGCCGTGTCATCCCCGTCATCGAGGACCGCTATGTGGATATCGAGTTCGGTACGGGCTGTCTGAAGGTGACGCCTGCCCACGATGTCAACGACTACCAGCTTGGCAAGACGCACAACCTGGAGACCATCGACATCTTCAATCCCGACGGCACCATCAGCGAGCAGAGTCCCCTCTACGTAGGCATGGACCGCATGGAATGCCGCAAGCAGATTGTGAAGGACCTCGAGGCAGCAGGCCTGCTTGAGAAGGCCGAGGACTACGAGAACAAGGTGGGCTACAGCGAGCGCAATCAGGACACGGCCGTCGAGCCGCGCCTGTGCAAGCAGTGGTTCCTCTCCATGAAGCACATGGCCGACATCGCTCTGCCTCCCGTGCTCGAAGGCAAGCTCAAGTTCCATCCCACAAAGTACGTCACCACCTACCGCAACTGGTTGGAGAACATCCAGGACTGGTGCATCAGCCGCCAGCTCTGGTGGGGACACCGCATACCGGCATACTTCATCGACCCACCCCAGCCCTCCCTTAAAGGGAGGGAGAACTCAGGGCAGGAAGTCTCCCCTTTAAGGGGAGATTTAGAAGGGTCCGAGCGTTTCGTCGTTGCACTGACTCCCGAAGAGGCTTTGGCAAAGGCACAGGAGAAGTACGGCAAGGATATCACGATGGACATGCTGCGCCGCGACGAGGATGCCCTCGACACTTGGTTCAGCAGCTGGCTCTGGCCCATCTCGCTCTTCGACGGCATCAACAACCCCGGCAACGAGGAGATTAAGTACTACTACCCCACCAGCGACCTCGTGACCGGTCCCGACATCATCTTCTTCTGGGTGGCCCGTATGATAATGGCTGGCGAGGAGTACATGGGCGACATCCCCTTCCACAACGTCTATTTCACAGGCATTGTGCGCGACAAACTCGGCCGCAAGATGAGCAAGTCGCTCGGCAACTCGCCCGACCCGCTCGAGCTTATCGATAAGTACGGAGCCGACGGAGTACGCATGGGCATGATGCTCGCCGCTCCTGCAGGCAACGACATCCTCTACGACGATGCCCTTTGTGCACAGGGCCTGGCCTTCTGCAACAAGATGTGGAACGCTTTCCGTCTCGTTAAAGGATGGAAGACCCTCTCTGACTCCCCCTTAAAGGAGGAGGATAATAAGTCTCCCTTTAAGGGAGATTTAGAGGGTCTGTCCCCGAATAGCGCAGCAATCCGGTGGATGCAGGCTAAGCTCAATGCCACATACGCCGAGATTAACGACCTCTACAGCAAGTATCGCCTGAACGAGGCCCTGATGGCAGCTTTCAAGCTCTTCACCGACGAGTTCAGCGGCTGGTTCCTCGAGATGATTAAGCCCGCCTATCAGGCACCCATCGATGCCAAGACGCTCGCTGCCACGCTCGACATCTTCGACCAGCTCCTGCACATCATCCATCCCTTCATGCCCTTCATCACCGAGGAACTTTGGCAGCACATCGCCGAGCGCAAGGAGGGTGAGTCGCTCATGGTGTCCGTCTTCAAGACAGCGGAGCCGACGGCAGAGGATGCCGCACTCATCGCAAAGGTCGAGGAGATGAAGCAGATTGTGAGCGGCGTCCGTGCCGTTCGTCAGAGCAAGAACATCTCTCCGCGCGAGCCTCTGACCCTGCAGGTTATAGGTGCAGCCCAGAAGGGTGTGACCAGCATTCCTGCCCTAGCCGACATCATCAAGAAGCTTGCCGGACTGAGCCAGATAGAGACCGTCGGCGAGAAGGTCGAAGGCACGCAGGCATTCCTGGTCGGTACCGACGAGTATGCCGTTCCCATCGGTAACCTGATTGATACAGAGGCCGAGCGCGAGAAGGCCGAGACGGAAATCAAGCGTCTGCAGGGCTTCATGGCGGGCATCGAGAAGAAGCTCCAGAACGAGCGCTTCGTACAGAATGCTCCCCAGCAGGTTGTTGAGCTGGAACGCAAGAAACTCGCCGACGCACAGAGCAAGATTGCCGCCCTCGAAGCAACACTCAAAACACTGGGATAATCTACCCTCGCCGCGGTTGCAAAATGAGACGAGGTCACATGTACCAAATGAGACGAGGCCTCATGTTACAGATGTGACGAGGCTTCAACTTAGGACATAAACAATACAATAATAAAATGAAATCAAAGTATCTGATTCTACTCATTGCCGCGGCATTGCTGGGGCAGACTCCTTCGATGGCTAAAGAGAAAAAGGACAAGGCCAAGACGGAACAGAAAGCTAAAGACAAGAAGACTGACCAGAAGAAGGGAAAGACCCTCTTCGGGAAGAAGAAGAAAAAGAACCAGCCCGCCGGGGCTCCCAAGGACAGCGCCAAGGTGGAGAAACCCAGCGTGGACCGCAAGGGACTCTTCCACGTGACGAAGCTGAAGAACGAATGGTTCTTCGAGATTCCCGACAGCCTGATTGGCCGCGAGTTCCTGACAACCGTTCGCTACACCTCAACACCTGCCGGCATCGGCAAGTTCGGCGGCGAACAGGTGAACCAGCAGACGGTTTATTTCCAACCCGCACCCGACGACCAGCTCCTCCTTCGTGCACGCCTCTTCATCAATGTGGCCGACACAGCGGAGAACATCAACCGCGCCATCACCATCAGCAACGAGAACCCAATCATCGGTTCCTTCAAGGTGGAGAGCCACAAGGACAAGGTCTATAAGATTAAGGTGAGCTCCTTCTTCAATGGCGACAACCCGGCCATCGGCCTGCCCAAGAGCGTCAAGGACGGTTTCTCGCTGCAAGGCCTCGTCGGAGATATGAGCTACATCGAGGACATCAAGTCGTTCCCCATGAACACGGAAGTACGGACAGTGAAGACATACAATGGCGGAGGCTCAAGCCGCATGGCCGCAACAAGCAGGACTGGCAAGGCAACCTTCGGTCTGAACATCAGTTTCGTACTGCTCCCCGAGAAGCCCATGATGCGCCGCTACTATGACCCGCGTGTGGGATACTTTACCGACGACTATACCAGCTACAGCGACGACCAGCAACGCGTCGAGGAGAAGCGCTTCGTGTGTCGCTGGCGTCTTGAGCCCAAGCCCGAGGATGTCGAGAAGATGAAACGCGGCGAACTGGTGGAGCCCGTGAAGCCCATCGTCTATTACATCGACCCTGCCACCCCGAAGCAGTGGCGCAAGTACCTCATTCAGGGCGTCAACGACTGGCAGGCCGCCTTCGAGAAGGCAGGCTTCAAGAATGCCATCCGCGCCGAGGAGTGGCCGGAGAACGACTCAACGATGAGTATGGAGGACGCACGCTTCAGCTGCATCCGCTACCTGGCAAGCCCCATCGAGAACGCCTACGGACCCAACGTACACGACCCCCGTACAGGCGAGATACTGGAGAGCCACATCTGTTGGTACCACAACGTCATGAGCCTTGTGCACAACTGGTTCATGGTGCAGTGCAGCAGCATCGACGAGGCAGCACGCAAGATGAACTACGACGAGGAACTGATGGGCCAGCTCATCCGCTTCGTCTCCAGCCATGAGGTCGGTCACACCCTCGGTCTGCGCCACAACTTCGGCAGCAGCTCCACCGTTCCCGTGGACAGCCTCAGGGACAAAGCCTGGGTGGAGGCTCACGGACACACGCCCAGCATCATGGACTACGCCCGCTTCAACTACGTGGCTCAGCCCGAGGACGGCATCTCGCGCAACGGCATGTTCCCACGCATCAACGACTACGACAAATGGGCCATCCAGTGGGGCTACACGCCGATGCTCGACGCCAAGGACGAGGACGAGGACCACAAGATGCTGGAGCCCATGACCGTCCGCGCTCAGCAGAACAAGCGCCTCTGGTGGGGCGACGGCGAGAGCTCCGAGGGATTCAGAGACCCGCGTCGCCAGAGGGAAGACCTGGGCGACGACCCCGTCAAGGCCAGCTACTACGGCATCCTCAACCTGAAGCGCGAAATTAAGGCCCTGCCCCAGTGGACACTCGACAACGAAAAGGACCTCTACTGGCAGGACATCGAGACAATGTACAGCCACATCCGCACACAGTTCCTCCGCTACATGGGTCACGTCTCACGCAACATCGGAGGCTATCTGATTACCTTCAAGCCAAAGGGCTCGACGGAGGACGTCTATGTGCCCCAGCCTCTCAACAAGCAGAAGGCAGCACTCCACTTCCTGAACGAGCAGGTGCTCAACGAACCCGTATGGCTCCGCGACCTCAGCTATGCCAAGCGTCTATCTGCCGACCCGCAATCGCTTACCACAAGCGTCGGGCAGACGGTGGTAACGAACCTGATGGACAGGCTAGAGAGTCTCAACGACCTCTACAAGCCGCAGGCCTACCTCGCCGACCTCACCAAGATGGTCTTCACCGAGCTTGACAATGGCAAGAAGGTGACGCCCTACCGCATGGCGCTCCAGAACATGATGTATTTCCACCTGAGCCGCGCATACGGAAACGGCAACCAGACGGTGCGCCCAGCCGTGCTCTATACTTTGCAGCA
>JAGCNQ010000155.1 GCA_017645845.1 Bacteroidaceae bacterium | reverse complement strand
GCTGCTCAGCGTCACGGTCTCCAGCAGGTTCCATGTCCCCTGGTCCGCGCTGCCGAGGACGTAGAGTGTTGAGATATTGCTTGCGTTCAGCGCATCGAAGACGAGCATCGGTTGTGCAGCATTCTTGATGTTGAGCTTGCCTGAGACGAAGGCCTTCTGTCCGGGAGTTTCGGCGAGCAGAGCCAGTGCTACACCATCTTCATCAGAACCCAAATTGGTAACGGCCAGTGAAGCATCGGTTTCCCAGAAGTAATGAAGTTCCTCGTTGGCAAAACCTTCGACTACGGCATCGTAGGGCTTTCCTACAAATACGCCGGCGGCGTTCCAGTCGGCCTTATCCTCATCCTCGGTAGAGTCGTTGACAGGACGCACGGCAAAGTACTTGTAGTCCTGCTGGTCACCCTCATCGACATTGTAATCGAAGGAAGCGGATGTCTGGCCCTTTACACTGGTTATCATATCATTGAAGAATACGAAGAAGGATGAGAGGTCAATGTCCCAGATCTTATAGGTCACCTCGTCGGGATTGACATATCCGCCGTTCATGCCGATGTTGCCGACAGCACTCCAGCTAAGGTCGACTGACGTGGGGTGATCAACAGCTTCGACGATCTCTGGAGCAAGAGGCTGGTCGATACCAACGTAAACGGTTATCTTCTCGCTCTTTTCGCCCTTGCCGCTTTCATTGTAGGCCAAAGCCTGATAAACGTAGAGGGCAGAGGTCTCTATTTTCTCGTCTGTGAATGTGACATTGGCACCAGGGGTGACATCCGTCTTCTCATCAACCAGTTCACCATCGCGATACAGCTCCAGCTTTGTAATGGCAGAGAGTGTGTTGCCCTCGATGGTTTCGGAGGGCGCGGTCACCTGAATGGTAGCATTCAGAGCACCCTCGGCACCTGCTGTTGCAGCTACAACTGGAGCAGCGGGAGCAGTAGCCTCGGCGCCTTGTTCAACGCTTATACCAGATACATAGAGGTAATACGTTTGGGCATCAGAGATGGCATGAACTGCCACATAGTAATAGCCGTCGGTCTCAGCTGTGAATGACCCTGTGTATTCATTGAATAACTCTGATGTCACGTCGGTGGGTTCGATGACGCTGATGTTCAAGCCTTCGCCAGTGGCGCTCGTGCCTGCCACTACTTCGAAGCGTTCAGGATCGTAGGCATTGCCAGCTATGCGGACAGTGACGTCATACTTTTTGCCAGCCTGCATACGCAGAGCCTGTGATACGAGGTAGTCATCGGCGTTATTGTCCCAGTCTGAGCGGTATTGGGCTGCTTCATCGTACAGACTGTAGCTCCATGTCGTGCCGTCTTCATTGTTGTCGATAACCAGTAAGCGATTATACACTTCCTCGTCGGTGAGGTTGACTACATAAGGCACATCCTGAGGCATGGACACGTTGACACTCACGATGTCACTCTTGCGTCCCTTTCCGGCAGCGTTGGCAGCATACACTTGATAGCGATAGATTCCCTCTGCCTCAATCTCGTCGGTATAACTCTGCTCTGAGCCGGGTGCTACACCTTCAAGGCATTTTACGACCTCACCATTGCGAAGTATGTCGATGGAGAGATTCTCCGTCAAATCCTCACCGCTGATTGTTGTCGTTGGTGCGGTAAATGTGATGACGTTCTTCAGTTCGTGAGGCACCTGGACGGCAGTCAGGTTGCTGACAGACTCTGGAGCAGCAGCCTCTGGAGCGACGTCGATGCTGAAACGATAGATGCTCAGTATATACAGGTCGGCTGGAGAGATGGCGTGGATGGCAATATAGTAAACGCCATCAGCTGCCGGGGTGAAGGTGCCACTGAAGTCGGCGGCATCATTTTCGGGAATAGTCTTACCGATGATTTCGGTCGTTAGGGCTGCTGCTGAACATTCTGTTCCCGCTACGACCTCAAATTCCTCGGGGTAGTTCCACGAAGCAGCATTCACCGTGACATCGTAGGTTTTGCCGCCTTCCAAGTTTATGGGCAGCACCAGATAGTCATCGGCTGGTGTCGTTCCATCCACGTTGTAGATATAGTAGGCACCATTGCTGGCGCTCCACGTCCAAGTGCAAGGCTCGCCGTCGCTGAGATCTCCATTGTTGTTGATGATGATGAAGTCTTCATCCATAGCTTCTCCGGATGTGGAGAAATCGGCCTCATAGGGCACCGTGACTGGAGTGGCTTCTGAAATGTCAACCCTTCGATGGGAGAAACTCTTTTGCACTTGTGGCCTTATCCTGTTGTCCTTTTGCTTCATCAGGGTCTGCTTGTCGCCCTCTTGCTTGGCGGTTTGCAGTTCCTGGGCTGTCCATTTCTTATGGGCACCCTTCACTCCAGGTTTCACGGTCGCTGTTTGGACCGTGGTTGCAGTTTTCTTGAAAGACTGCTTAGCTACCTGAGCATTGGCAGGTAGAGCCACCAGCATGGCAGCTGCTAACAAAAAAGCTTGAAGTCTTTTACTCATAGTTTTACTTTGTGTGGTTATATAAGAATTATTGGGAGAGAATTACTTGATGAGAGTCTTTCTACCTTTTAATATATAAAATACCTCTAAGGGTTGAGTCGATATTCGTGCGCAAAGATACGGGATTTATTCGACACCACCAAAAATTTTCTCATTTTTCTTAAATTTTTAAATCTTCATCTTCGAAGAGGATAAGGGTGCAGGGTATTAAGCGTACTTCTGGAGGAAATAGCACAATCTCGGCCAACATTGTGCTATCTCCAAATGCGGTAGCACAATCTCGTACTTTATTGTTCTATCTACGAATGCTGTAGCACAGTTTCGTACTTTTCTGTTCTATCTCCGAATGCGGTGGCACAGTTTCGTACTTTTCTGTGCTATCTCCGAATGTGGTAGCACAGTTTCGTACTTTTCTGTGCTATCTCCGAATGC
>JAGCNQ010000154.1 GCA_017645845.1 Bacteroidaceae bacterium | reverse complement strand
CAGGTCGAGGATGCGGTCGATGAACTTCTCTACCCATGCCATCTCCTCCGTGTAGTGGCCGATGTACTTCTCGCCCAGCTTCGTGAAGCCCTGAGCCTTGAAAATCTGTCCCTGTACCTTGTGTACGAATGCGCCCTCTGAGAGGCCTGTTACGAAGAACTGCAATGCTTCGATTGATTTCTGCTTGTCCATAATCTTAATCTGTTTTTAAATGAATAATAATGTTGTTTCTAATTTCATCGGCAAAGGTACGATGTTTTTTTCATAGAATTGCAAGCCCAAACGAAACAAAAACCGACTAAAACGAACCATTTGATTAAGCGAGAACAAAACAAAACCTCTTTTTGCTTTGTCGAGCGTGAAAATGGTCGATGAAATCAAACAGATTGAAAAATTATTTGTATATTTGCCCCCGATATGTACAGTTTGAAGGAATTTTGGAAACTGAGGAACCTGCCCGTACCTGAAGGTGAGTGGGACGGGAATGTCATTTGCATAAAGACCAACGTGGAGTGGACATTCGGCACGAACGAGACGCACGGCTTCCTGTCGTGCTACACCTTTACGATTGTCACCCGCGGCTGGGTTACCATATTATATAATAATCGCGAACTGACGCTGCACGTGGGTGACCTCTATACCTATTCGCCTGGTTTCGAGGTTACCGTACTCTCGTCCTCCAGCGACTACAGCGGCATCTGCCTGCTGGGCGATGAGCACTTTACGCTCAGTCTGCCTATGGTGCGCGACGCCATCCGCACGGCCTACTTCACCGTGGTGGAGCTCACATCCCCCGTGCTGTCCTTGAAATCTGACGACCAACGCCGTCTGCAGGAACTGATGCAGATGGTGATTCACTATCAGCAGACAGGACTTCCCCACGCCAATGAGAGTATGCAGATGCTCTACAACCTCTTCCTCACCGACCTCTCCACCATCCAGCAGCACAGCATCCACGAGCATCGTTTCCCCAAGCGCGTCGAGGAAATCTTCCTCGGCTTCCTCGGCCTACTGCCCCAGCACTTCGCTGAGCGCCACGACATCGGCTTCTATGCCTCGCAGCTCTGCATCACCACCACCTACCTCTCGCGCGTCGTCCGTCAGGTGTCAGGCGGCCGCACCGTCATCGATTACATCAACCAATTGCTCTTGATGGAGGCCACGTTTCTCTTGCGCCAGACCTCGCTGAGCATCACCCAAATCTCAGACCGTCTCCACTTCGCTGAAGTCACCACCTTCGCCCGATTCTATAAAAGGATGAAGGGGATGAATCCCAGGGAGTTCAGGAAAGGGAGATAATATTGGCTGATACAATTATCGTGCTGACAGGAAAGGCGTCTCGGTCAGCCCGCCGTAGCTGTCTGCGGCTCTCTCTAAAGCATCCTCGGTGATATATTGCTGGTACAACGTGCAGCGGGTGACGATGGTTTGGGACGAACAACGGTCTTCAATCACCTTTACCAATGCCCAGCCCTTCATCTCGTCGGCAAACTCTTCGCCTATGAGTGCCAGATGGTCTTCTACTATGGTCATATCCCACCACGACACCTCGCGCATGCTGAACCGTACACGAGGCAAGACCTTACTCTCTATGGCCTGCACAGCCGTATAAAGTCGCAATTTCGCGTGATGCGTCCGGTCGCTTTCCTTCAGGTCGGTCAGCAGCGCAGGCGTACCATCCACCTCGCCCAACTCCTGCTTCACCATCGGCAGTATGCCGTCGCTCATCGGAATGCCGGGCATCAGAAACGATGCCTGATTCATGATTCCGTTGTCAGGCACAAACACTACAGGCAACTGACTCGCCAGCGACGAGAAATTCTGACAGGCCGTCCGCCGCTCGGTGAACATCACGTCGCAGAACTTCAGCGTCTTCCACAGCGCCGTCGCGTGCCGCAGTTTCTGCCGCTGAATGAACTGTGGCAGCGTGTTGCTGCGCTTCTCGTGTGTAGAAGACTCTCGCCCTACCACCTGTCCGTTACGCAGGTAAAAAGTCATGCCTGCAATACGCATTCTCTTGGGAATCGTTATCCCCAACCCTGTACTGTCTTTCTTCATCGTTCTTTTCTCCTATCTTTAATTCATTTTTATGATACACATGTTATATACATCTCATCCACTTCTCATATACCTCTCTGGCACCTCTCATACCGACCTCCACTCTTCCCATACCTTAGCCCCGGTGTTCCTCCGGAGTTCCTCTTATTCATGTCCGGTACTTGCTCGCTATGTGCTCGGTACTTGTTCGGTCGTATACCGAACATCTACCGGACAAGTACCGGACATCTACCGAACATGAATGGGAGCTACTCCCTTGCTGTATCCTTGCTGCTTTGGGGCTACTTACTGGTTATATTGGAGATGTTATGTGGTCGATTCGCATATAGATTGACTTAACTGTTAATCTCTCTTATCACTCGACATGGATTACCTACGGCGACGACGTTTGGCGGTATGTCTTTGGTCACAACAGACCCTGCGCCAATGACTGTGCCGTTGCCAATCGTTACTCCGGGCAATACAACCACATTGGCGCCAATCCAACAACCATTACCGATGGTGATGGGCTTTGCATACGTCCTTCAGCGATACTCTCCGCTCTCGGGGTTCCAGTTAGTTATCAGTCGATCAGCCAATTCAACAGGATGTGTGGCTGTTGTCAGGTGTACGCATGGAGCAATCAGCACGTCGTTACCGATGGTGATGCGGTTGCAGTCGATGAACGTGCAGTTAAGATTGATGCTCACGTTCGAGCCGATGTAGATGTTCGTGCCGAAACCGCATGTAAAATTGTCACCAACGCTGACATTCGTGCCGACAGCACCGAACAGCTCTTCAAGCATCTTACGCCGCTCGCTGCGCTGCGAGTAGGGTGTGGCATTGTATCGGGCGCACCACTCTAATGCCCGTGCCCTGCCTTCGATGAACTCCGGCGCGTGGCAATCGTACCACTCGCCAGCCATGCATTTCTCTAATTCCGTCATACCCCCTGATTTCAAATATGTTGTTTTTGCTTCACTAATTGACCTTCTGTCGACTTCTGTCGCGACTCGGCAGAGTTCAAGCAAACATGGCTCTGCTCTCGCTGCTTTAGAAGCTCAATCGCCTCTTTTCCTGTTAAATGCTCGATGTCGAAGCGGAGCATCAGCATACGGGATAGGCCTTTCATCTCCCAACGCAGGCTCTCGTCATCATTTGGATTGTAGCGTTTGCCAAGCATTCGGGCTGTTGCCAATTTCTCCTGTTCATCCTCGATGATATGGATCCTGCCGAAGGCAATCACGCTGCGATAGAACGTAGTGTATTTCTTTGGCTGCACGTCGTCCTGATCGATGACGCAGAACGATGCTTTTTCGCAACTGAGAATAGCATCCACCTTGTGACCTGACAAAGCACTGTGGAAATAGAGCTTGCCGCCATTATACACATAACTGATTGGAACGGCGTAGGGATACCCCTCGTCACCAAGCAATGCCAACGTGCCTGCCGTTGCCTTTTCCAAAATCGCAATGCTCTCCTCCCCTGAGAGTTGCTGCCTATGACGGCGCATAGGTCTGAAGTTACTCATACTTTGCCTGCCAGTGCTATCACTTTCTGCTTGGTTTCCTCGGTTTTCTGCTCGTCGATTTTGGCAGAGACAAAGCCCATGTTCTCAACCTCCCAGTAGTTGCAGATGTCGCGGAACTCGGCTGTTGCTCCGTCATAGACGCCAGGAGAGTAGGACGACATCAGCAATGCCATCTTCTGCACTTTGGCAGGTTTGTTGACGCAGTACATGCGCTGGATGGGAGCCTGAATCTGGGCGCAGAGGGTGAAGTAGTAGATAGGCGCAGCCAGTACCAGCACTTCGGCCTCATTCATCAGCGGGTAGAGTTCCTGCATATCATCCTTCTGGATGCAGGCTCCCTCGCCCTTGCCGTGACAATACTCACAGGCCAGACAGCCTGCAATCTTCTTGCGCGACACATTCACCAGTGTCACCTCATGACCTGCTGCCTCGGCAGCCTTCTTGTACTCTTCCGCCATCCAAGCGGTGTTACCATTGGCTCTCGGAGAGCCTTGTAAAATCAGAACCTTCATAATCGTTTTTAGTTTGCGGTTGTTTGAATTAGGTTAGTTCATATTTTCTTTCATTTGCCGATAACGAACTTGCCATCGTCCGTTACTCCTTCTGCTGAGATAATCATGTCGGTGCAGGTGGAGTTGTTCCAGAACTCTACGTGAGCTTTTCCGTCCTTGTCCGTCCATACATTGGGATTCCAATAGAGTGTGCGGCGGAAATCGTTCATCGGTGGCATCACGGAATAATCCTCTGTCTCGAAAACTTCCACTGGGTCATAACCTTGGAATGTTGTATAGCGTATTCCCTTTAACTTGTTCTTTACCTGATTCCGGCGGGTGTAGCAGTACAAGACGTATGGCTCGCGGCTTTCGATTTTGGACGAGGTGGTTAAGTTCCTGACAAGAACGTTGTCTTTTGACAAATAAATGGATTTTACGTCTTCCAGCAATTCGGGCACATCTATGGGAGATCTTCTTATTTGCTTCATTACCTGTGCTTTTTCTACACCATCTTCTTTAGGTAAAGGCGCCAGATTTGTGATAGAACAAAACAAGTTATTAACTATCCATATTACGGGGCGATTGTAGATTGCCAGTCCGTCCCTCCATATACGAACCCAGTTACTAAAGGGTGGATCTTCTTCGTCGAGACTATAGAAATCCTCTTCTTCGTCACTATTATCTGACGATTTTTTTTAGTGTTATTGGCATATAAATCCACAACATCAGACTTTTTTTTAGTGTTATTGGCATATAGATCCACAACATCAATAATTTGTCCACCGTAATATTTTTTTTCATCGTAAGGAAATGCATTCCACACAGCTTTCTCGGAAAGGTTGCAGCTGCCCTTAAACATCTGGTGTTTTCCCATGAGCCACTCGGTAAGGGTGGGTGGCTCTTCTCCACGGTCTAAATACTCCTCCACTGCTTGTTCGCAGTCGTAATAAATCTGGGAGGTTTTTTGTGCATCCCTCTCGTCAGTGAATCCGCCGTAGTCGAAGTTATCGAGCCTTCTATGCTTTACCGTCAGCTCGCGCATGGTTGTCCCTTTGGCATCCAAAAACTTTTTCCATACCTCTTCGTCTTCCTCAGGAAGATCCCAATGGTGTATCCGTAGGTTGCCCTTGGGAATCTGCTTCGCCTCAAACGTTTCGGGGTGTCGGGCTATGGGCGAGAAATGCCGGTTTATGGGGATAATGTATTTGTCAGAGATACCCTTCTCGTAAGCCGAAATGCTCAGGGACCATTCGCCTTGCAAGTCAGGAAGTACAAGAACATAGTACCCTGTGCTGTCAGTAACAGCGGAGACGCCAAAATTTTCGTTTCCATCGCTCAGCGTGGCAGAAACCATAACACCTGCAACCTTAGCTTTGGTTCCTTTTTT
>JAGCNQ010000153.1 GCA_017645845.1 Bacteroidaceae bacterium | reverse complement strand
AATACGGAGTCGCGTTTGTCAACCGTGTTGTCGTAGTTGAAATAATTCTGGTATTCGTCTACGAGTTTACGCCACGCCTCATTGGTGGGCATCAGCATACAGTAAGTGCTGTCCTCATTGTTCAGACGGGCATTAAGGAAGTCGTAGTCGAAGAGATCGTTTTGTTGACGGAACACAGAGTCGAGGTAGATGGTGCGTCCGTCCACGATGCCGCCTTCCACACTTTTGCTGGCTTGGAACTCCTTGCGGTAGAAACGCTCATTATAAAAGAAACTGTACAGACTGTCCAACTCAGCATCGCGACGCATATACTCAAACACATTCGGGAAGTAGTCAACCTGACTGCCCACGGTAAACAGCACACCATTGCTATAGAGCTTGTTGCTGCTGGTCAGAGGACTGTTGCCAATCTTGCTGGAAGTGAGCAGAATGTTCTTGCCGTTCATCATCATGATGGTGTCGTTGCTGGATTGAGACACAGAGTAGTTGTACAATGCAATATGGTTCTGCAGGAACTCCTTGATGGTGCTGTTGTCTTTGTCGTCAACTTTACCCTTCTCGGCATGATAGGCAGCAATGAGTTTGTCGGCCTCTTCCTTGGAGAAACAACTGTTGGTAGGCGCAAAGACGGTGAACGCCTGTGCAGAGGCCAGCGACTTGTCGTAGCCACATGCCTCGACAACGCTACTGAAGTTGCTCAGTTCCGGGTTCTGCTGGATGGCCTGCCACAGCGTCCCATCTTCTACGCCCTCTGCTGCCCTGTTGTTGTGGTCGTCCCACGTGTCGGAGCAGGCAGCGAAGGTGAGGGCGGCTATTGCCAGCCCTATCACCATGATATATCTATTTTTTCTTTTCATATCTTATTCTCTTTAGTGCGGTAGCAAATTTTTCACTTTTCACTTTTCACTTCTTACAGGTCGTCCTCCATCTCGCCATCGCCGTCGACACCATAGACGCTCTTAGGCACAAGCTCCATGTAGTCGAGCATGAACTCGTTGTTGTTACCCTGCTTACCGTCGCTGGCCACACGGAAGCGCACGTAGTGATCCTTGTTTGCATCCATGTAGGTTTGGCATAGCACACGGCGGTGTGTGCGGTAGTTACCAACGAAGTAGTTCTTGGACGATGTACTGAAGTGGAACAGGGAGCGTGGTGCGCGGTAGGCACCAAGATTCTTGAGCACTTTCTGCTCGGCCGCCTTCTCTTCATCGGTCATCTCGTCATAGTTGGTAGGCCCCTCGTCGAATACGAAACGGTCACCCAGGAAAGCCTCGTCATCGAGGAACTGCGTCATATCAAGAGGAATACCTTGTGGCACACCGTCGAAATACACTTGCGCCACGCCGCGGGTGGGGAGGGCACAGAAACCCAAACGCACCTGCCAGTCGCCACTGTAGGGTACGGGTGGTATGCGGAACTCGAAGTCATAGTCGCCGAAGAGGTTCCACTCGTCGCCTTGCCACGACCAGAAATTGATGTGTGGTCGTCGCAGTACAACATAACAGTTTGAGAACGTCACACCGTCCAGGTAACCCATGGGGAAGTAGAAGTTGCGGCCGTTCTTGGGCGTTGAGGCATCGTCAGGTACACCGGAGTTATCATCCTGTGTCGGGTCGCCCTCGAAGCGCAGGTGATTGGACATCACTTCGGGGAAGACACTCGAGAAATCGAGTCGGATTCGCATGTTCTGGACCGTGTTCTGAACCTCTTCACTGAAAACGACCAGGTCATCAACAAAGAACATATGGCCGTTCAGGGCATCATGGTCGAAGTTTGCCTCGATAGTCGGGTTTACATGGACACCCTCTATTTTGTATTGATTGTCGTAGCGGCGGTTGATGTAGCGCTCACCCTTCGTGGCGTTGCCAAGCCATGCCGTAACGGTAGCTTTCTCAACCTTTACCATGGTATGAGGCAATAGTGTATGGAACCACTCTATTGGATTGATGAGTGTTTCATCAAAACCGAATGCCCCCTGCACTACACCGATATTGACATCCATCGGTGTCAAATCTGCTGTACCGGCGGTATAGCGGGTCATCACATGATACTGCATGAAGCGTTTCAGGGGATTGATGCTGTCTGTCAGGTTCTCAAAGCTGTGACCTTCCTTGCTGACATCTTTGGGATATACCTTGTCATAGATGCTACATGCCAAATCATAGAGGGCACGGATGTCGCCTTTGGCTATGCCGTACTTCCGTTGCAGCACCTCATCGGGCTCAACAAAGACCGTGTAGCCATAGAGTTTCTGGTCGGGAACCCATGCCACTTCCTTCCAGAAGTCGGAGGTGTAGTAGTATTTGGAATACGCATCCTTATCGTAGTTCTCATCTTCTACAAGGGCCATCTGGCTGATGACATCAGTGGCTACCAGGGCATTGTAGAAGGTCTCGAATGGTGACTCGCTTGTTCCGGCATGTTCTCGCAGGATGTCGGCAATATAGCTGTTTGACTTTTCAATAACCATATCGACAGGCTGCATGATACCATTTTCCACAGAGTCGTCCTTCAACTCAAAGATGATGTGTGCTGAGCCCTGGAGGAATACAACGGCATTGCTGTCGCTGTCGAAACCCTGTGAGGTGGCCAGGTAGCGCCCCAGCATATTACAGGTAGCCAGACGGTCCTGTGTCATTTCCATCGTGGTGTACATGTTATTTACTATATGTGTGCGGGCTATCGTGTCGCAGTCTGCATCGGAGAGTTGCGATACACTTGTCAGACCGCGGCCCCGCAGATAGACATTCACTGCGCTGTCTGAAGGAACGAAACATGTTAAGTGTCCGTATGAGGATAGCAGATCCATCACGTTGGCGCGCTCTACAATCTCTGTAAATTTGCTATACTGCGAGCGGTTCTTCAGAAAGTCGCTGGCCTT
>JAGCNQ010000152.1 GCA_017645845.1 Bacteroidaceae bacterium | reverse complement strand
GATATGATTGAGGTGGGTTCTTTCATAGGAATGGCCGCTATGGTGGGAGATGGTGTTCGCATTCGCAAGGTTGCTCCTGAGCATTTGGGTATCATCCCCAATACATTCCGACGTCTGGGCATTCGTATCGAGAAGGACGGAGGAGACCTCTTCGTTCCAAAACAAGAACATTACGAAATAGAAAGCTTCATCGACGGCTCATTCATGACTCTCAGCGATGCTCCATGGCCTGGATTCACACCAGACTTGCTGAGTGTCTTGCTCGTAGTTAGTACACAAGCCAAAGGCTCAGTACTCATCCATCAGAAAATGTTCGAGAGCCGACTATTCTTCGTAGATAAACTCATTGATATGGGTGCGCAGATTATCCTTTGTGACCCACACAGAGCCGTTGTTGTGGGGCACGACCACCAGCGACAGTTACACGCAGGACGGATGACAAGTCCCGATATACGTGCCGGAATTGCATTGCTTATTGCTACCATGAGTGCACAGGGCACCAGCCGTATTGACAATATCGGACAGATAGACCGCGGTTACGAGGACATTGAAGCACGACTCTGCGCTATCGGAGCAAAGATAACAAGAGTAGAATAAAATGATTACCGAGCAGGACGTATATAAGATAGGACAGATAGGACGTACTCACGGTATAAAAGGCGAGGTGACTTTCTCCTTCACCGATGATGTATGGGACCGTGCTGAAAGCGAATACCTCTTCATCCGTGTGGAAGGCATCCTCGTACCTTTCTTCATAAAGGAATACCGTTTCCGAAGCGACAGTACTGCACTCATCAAATTTCTGGATTACGATACGACAGATGATGTGCTATTTCTTGTAGGATGCGAGGTATTCTTTCCACATGCCCTGACTCCAAATGTCAAAGAAGATGAGGAATACACTTGGCGCCACTTCACCGGCTTTACACTTTATGATGAAAATGCAGGCCTCATTGGTACGATTGACCACATTGATGAGAGCACACAAAATATTCTGTTTCAAGTCGGGGAGCGACTCATTCCTGCTGCTGAAGAATGGATTACCAACATCAATCACAAAGAGCGCACCATTCACATGACGCTACCCGAAGGATTACTTAACCTCTGAATTGAAAATTGAAAGTTGATTGAAAGTTACCTGATGAAAAGAAAAATCTGCATATTAGGCTCCACAGGGAGTATCGGCACACAAACGCTGCAAGTCATCTCTGAACATCCCGACCTTTTCGAGGCGTATGTGCTCACAGCTAACTCCCAAGCCGACCTGCTCATTCAGCAAGCTAAACAGTATCAACCCTGCTGTGTTGTCATTGCTGATGATAGCAAATACGACTATGTGCGCGATGCTCTTGCCAATGTGCCAATACAAGTTTATGCTGGAGCCAATGCCCTCTGCCAGGTGGTGCAAATGGAGCCGGTAGATATCGTGCTGACAGCCCTCGTAGGTTTTAGCGGTCTGCGTCCCACTATCAGTGCTATACAAGCAGGGAAGCCCATCGCTTTGGCCAACAAAGAAACCCTCGTTGTAGCGGGTGAACTCATCACACAACTCTGCATAGAACACAAAGTGCCTCTTTTGCCTGTCGATAGTGAACACAGCGCCATCTTCCAGAGTCTGATGGGTGAGGAAAGTCCCATAGAAAAGATTATACTCACTGCCAGCGGAGGTCCTTTCCGTATGTTCACACTCGACCAACTTCGCAACGTGACACCTGCACAGGCACTTAAGCACCCCAACTGGGACATGGGCGCAAAAATAACTATCGACAGCGCTTCAATGATGAACAAAGGCTTTGAAGTAATCGAGGCCCGGTGGTTGTTTGATGTCACACCCGAAAAGATACAAGTCGTGGTACATCCGCAAAGCATCCTGCACAGCGCTGTACAGTTCGAGGATGGAGCCGTGAAAGGACAACTTGGTATGCCGGACATGCGTGTACCTATTCAACTTGCCCTCTCTTACCCTAAGCGGCTCAATAGTTCTTTTCCACGTATTGATTGGTGGAACCTCAAAGACTTAACCTTTGAGAAGCCAGACCCAGAGAAATTCCGCTGTCTCCAAATGGCATACGAAGCTATTCGTATAGGGGGTAATGCAGCCTGCATCGTCAATGCTGCCAACGAAGTGGTTAACCACGCTTTCCGTCAGGAACGCTGTGGATTCCTTCAAATGGCAGACATAATCGAACAGACACTTCAACATGTACCTCATCAAGATAAACCCTCCTTACAGGATTACCTTGACTGTGACCGCGAGTCACGTCATATAGCAGAGGAATTCATAATTCACAATTCATATTTTTTTCATCGCTTATTGTAACTCATACATAATGGAAACAGTACTTATTAAGACTCTTCAGCTTTTGCTTTGCCTTTCATTGCTTGTTGTTTTGCACGAAGGCGGGCATTTTGGTTTTGCCAAGTTATTTAAAACACGTGTTACTCGTTTTTACATGTTTTCAAACTATGGCTTCCACTTATTCAGTACATATGACAATTGGTTTCGTCGGCTCATAGGCAAACCTCTCATAACAAAGCGTGGGAATGAAGGCAAGAACTTCTTCGCTTGGCTCCGTAACAAGTACTATTTGTTGACAGGACAGAAAGAAAAGGTTGTAACAGAAAGAATCGGTAATAAAGAATATAACGAAGAAGCTGGCACCGAATACGGCATAGGATGGCTGCCAATAGGTGGATATGTGGCCATAGAAGGTATGATTGATGAGACACACCAAAAGCTCTCTGGCGAAAAAAAGTCTTGGGAATTTCGCTCAAAATCTATATGGCAGCGCTTCCTCATTATGTTCGGTGGTGTATTGATGAACCTCATCGCGGCATGGGTCATTTATTCTCTTGTGCTGTTATCATGGGGACGCGACTACATCCCTATGACAAGCATTGAGGACGGCTTCCAATACAACGAGCAAGCACATGCTATAGGTTTCCGTGATGGTGACATTCCCATCAGTGCTGACGGCAAAGAGATAGTGGAATTTAACGGTGGTGCTGTGATGCGCACCATCTCAAATGCCAAGACTGTCACAGTACTGCGACAGAATGAAGAGATTGAACTGCAGATGCCCGAGGAGGGTATTTCCATGTTGCGGATGATACAGGCACAGCCAATGTTCCTTTCACCACTTGCAGAAGCTTTTATAGACTCTGTGGTGCCTGGATCTGCTGCTGCCAAAGCCGGAATAGAATCCGGTATGCGACTTGTTGCTGTGAACGGGAAAGAAATATCCACTTGGGCGGACTTCGACTACGAAGTAACATTGCGTCGTCAGGATGTACTTAGCTCTCCCGATTGCACTACTACCGATAGCCTCAAATGGCGCACGCTTGATGCTGTTGTTGCTTCAGCAGATATGAGCAGGTTGGACACTATACACCTTCAACTTGATGAAAAGTATATGATGGGCGTCACTCGCCATACTCCCGACTTCGAAAAAGTGCACTTAAACTACAATCTCGCTTCCTGCTTCCCAGCAGGCTTGGGCTATGGTTGGCGCGTTCTTAAGAGTTATGTCAGCGACCTAAAGTATGTAGCCAGTGCTGACGGGGCAAAGAGTGTTGGTTCGTTCATCACAATCGGCAACATCTTCCCCTCTGCGTGGGATTGGCAGCAGTTCTGGATGCTCACTGCCTTCATCAGCATCATCCTAGCTGTCATGAATATCCTTCCCATCCCTGGGCTGGACGGCGGACATATCGCGCTACTCTTCTACGAAGGACTCACAGGACGACAGCCCTCCGACAAAACAATGGAGTGGATTGAGAGAATTGGTCTTTTCATTCTCGTCGCACTCATGATCCTCGCCTTTAGCAACGATGTTCGTAACTTCATCTTACCCCTCTTTGGACTCTAGTCCTATAAAACATATGAAACACACATTTATTCTTTTCTTTTTGGCAGCCTTATTGATTGCCTGCTCTCAGGAAAAAACGGCAGACGAACGTGCGGCTATCATGCTGAGAGAAGCGCGCTATGCCCTACATCACCATCTCTACAACGAGGCACGCGATACCATCTTTTCTCTCCGTCGCAACTGTCCAACGGCTATTGAAGCTCGCAAGCAGGCCATCCTGCTGCTTGACAGCATTGAAATGAATGCCGCAGCCGACAGTCTTCGCCTTGTTACTGGCGAGGAATGGAAGCGCCTTAACGTAAAGAAACAGTTCTTCGAGCGAAAATTACAGGAAGACCTAAAGAAAAAATGACCATACAGGACGCCATACAGGAATACGATAACTTCAGGCAACGCACACGCCAAACGAAGTCACCCTTCGACTCCCTCCATGAAAAGGAGCAGGGTGTCTTACGTCGCATTGGTCAAACTGCTGATGCACTGGGGTTGGAGTGTTATGTTGTTGGCGGTTATGTGCGCGACATCATCCTGGAGCGTCCTTCAAAGGATATTGACTGTGTCGTTATTGATAAAGAATTAGTAAACGGAAAATCAATAAATGATAAATGTGATGGTCCCGGTATCCGGCTCGCACAAACTCTGGCAAAGGACTTGGGACGCAGCGCACATGTCAGCATTTTCCGTAACTTCGGTACAGCACAGATCAAATGGCACGACCAAGAGATAGAATTTGTAGGAGCACGTCGAGAGAGCTATCAGAGAGATAGTCGTAAGCCCATTGTTGAGGACGGAACGCTCGATGACGACCTGCACCGCCGCGACTTCACCATCAATGCACTGGCTGTATGCCTCAATAAAGACCGATATGGCGAACTCATCGACCTTTTCGATGGTTTGCTCGATTTGGAGGACGGTATTATCGCTACTCCACTTGACCCTGACATCACTTTCAGCGATGACCCTTTGCGCATGTTGCGTTGCATTCGTTTCGCCACACAACTCCACTTCCAGATAGAGGAAGAAACACAGGACGCACTACAACGCAATGCTGAACGTATCAGAATTATCTCGCAAGAGCGCATTATCGACGAATTAAACAAGATAATGATGACTTCGGCACCAAGTATCGGTTTCATCGAACTGAGCCGTAGTGGCCTGCTTCCTATCATTCTTCCCGAAGTGGCTGCACTTGAAGGAGTAGAAGCTCGCAACGGACGAGCCCATAAGGACAACTTCTACCACACCCTCGAAGTGCTGGATAATATAGCAACTCAAAATCCAAAATCCAAAATCCAAAATGAATCGGGCGATAGTAACTCTGATTCATCACTCGAGGGTGCTTCACTTTGGTTGCGTTGGGCTGCCCTTCTGCATGACATTGGCAAGCCGCGTAGCAAACGATGGGATAATCTGGCTGGTTGGACGTTTCATAATCACAACTATATCGGACAAAAGATGGTAGCGCCCCTCTTCCGCAGGATGAAACTCCCTTTGGACGAACGCTTAACATATGTCGAGAAACTCGTAGGGCTCCACATGCGTCCCATCGCCATTGCCGATGACGAGGTAACCGATAGTGCTGTGCGTCGTTTACTCTTCGAAGCTGGCGAGGACATTGACGACTTGATGCGTCTCTGTGAGGCAGACATCACAAGTAAGAACCGCGAGAAGAAGCAACGTTTCCTGGAAAACTTCCAACTCGTCCGCGAGAAACTTACCGACCTTCAAGCCCGCGATAACTATCGCACCTGGCACAACCCCATAACAGGCGAGGAAATCATGGAGACCTTCGCTCTGAACCCCTGTCGCAAAATAGGCATTTTGAAACAGGCTGTCAAAGATGCCATCTGGAACTCAGTCATCCCGAACAACCATGATGCTGCCTTTCAGTTCATGCTTAATAAAGCTGCCGAAATGGGCCTCAAACCAGTAGCCAAAACATGAATCAGAGAAACCTACAGACACAGGAACAGACTCAGACGCAAGGGCAGGTGCAAGTCCAGCAGATGTTGCCCCAGCAGGTAATGCTTGTGCGCCTGATGGAGATGCCTATCGAAGCCCTGCAGCATCGTGTAGAATTGGAATGTATGGAAAATCCCTGGTTGGAAAAGAAAGAGGAGGACAACGGACAACAGATAACGGACAACAGTCAAACAGACCTGGACGCAGCTTTCGATTATCGAAGCGAAGAAGATATGCCTGACTTCCTAACTGGTGCTAGTCACAGCAATAATGCTGCAGAGTTCATGTCATACGATGATACCCTCACGCTTACAGACCGCCTAAGGGAACAGATGGCTGATTTCGACCTGACCGATCACGAGAAGGAGCTTATGGAATATCTCATCGGTTCTCTCGATTCAGATGGTTTGCTGAAGAAATCCCTTACGATTCTTGCCGATGAAGCAGAAATATACCAAGGTCTCAACACCAATGCTGAGGAATTGGAGCGCGTACTGAAAATATTGTGGCAGTTCGACCCGCCTGGCATTGGTGCACGTTCTCTGCAGGAATGCTTGCTCATTCAGGTTCGCCGCGACGAGAATAATCCATATCGCGAGTTACTCATCAAACTGCTTGACAAGTTCTTCGATGACTTCATCCATAAACGCTGGCAACGAATAGAGCAACGTATGCACATCGATCATGCGCAGGCAGAACAGTTGCAGCGAGAGATTCTGAAACTCAACCCGAGACCTGGCGGCACACTCGGTGCAAAGAATGCTGACCGAGCACAAACTATTCAGCCTGACTTCCTAGTTGATACCGACGAGAATGGCATTATTACCGTCACCTTAAGTCGTGGCAACCAACCTTCGCTCATCATCAGTCCAGATGCTGACGGAGAGCAAAATGCCTTTGTCCGTCAATATGTGGAACGCGGGCAGATGTTCATTAACGCTCTAAAGCAACGTTCTGAGACGATGATGCGCACCATGCAGGCTATTGTTACGCTACAGAAGCCGTTTTTCCAAGAAGGCGACGAAACCCTGCTGCGCCCCATGAGACTTGAAGATGTAGCCGCTGCCACAGGTTATGACATCAGTACGATTAGTCGCGTTTCAAATAGTAAATATGTCGAAACCGCTTTCGGTACATATCCCTTGAAATGGTTCTTCACACATCGAGCCGCACAGCGAGAAGAAGGCGACGAAGTTACAGCACGCCAAATAATGGCAGCCCTGCGACGTCATATAGAACAGGAAGACAAGAGTCAGCCGCTCAGCGACGAACGCCTGACACAGCTGCTTCATACCGACGGTTTTAATATTGCTCGCCGCACTATTGCCAAATATCGTGAACAGATGGGCATCCCAATCGCTAGGATGAGAAAATGAACGGTCAAAGATTAAAAGGTAAATGAAAAAAGTCCTTCTCATAGCCCATATCCTTTCCTCCATCTTCCGACCGTCGTATTACCCGACTGTTGGAACACTCATCCTGCTCAGTTTTACCTATCTGAGCCTATTCCCTTGGGTTTTCAAAATATGGTTGATCACACTCGTTTACGTCTTTACGTTCTGTCTGCCAGTTTTAGGAATCTACATCTACCGCCGCATATATAACTGGAGTTCTTTCGATTTGCGTTTACGTCACAAGCGTGCCGTACCCTATCTCATCAACATATGCTGCTACCTCTGCCTCATGCATATCTTCCACTATACACACATGCCACACTTTCTGATGGCGATTATTGGAATCTCATTACTCATACAATGTACCTGCGTCGTGGTCAACTTGTGGTGGAAGGTAAGTATGCATTCAGCCGGTGCAGGTGGTGTCATTGGTGCTGTGATAGCCTACGCAGCCATTTTCGGTTTTAATCCCACTTGGTGGCTTTCCCTCGCTATTTTCGTTGCAGGCTGTGTTATGACGAGTCGCATGTTACTGCGCCAACACACCTTGGCACAAGTGCTTGGCGGTACACTCATCGGCATCGCCTGCGGCATCATCGGAACAATACTCATGTAATTCCTTGAACCTTGAACTTTAAACCCAATTATTCCATCCCTCTATGAACCCTATCGTTAGCATCATCATGGGCAGCACAAGCGACCTGCCTGTTATGGAGAAAGCAGCTAAATTTCTCGATGAAATGGGCATTACTTTCGAGATGAATGCCTTCTCGGCACATCGCACACCTCAAGAGGTTGAGACCTTTGCCCGAACAGCAGAAGAGCGAGGTCTAAAAGTCATCATTGCAGGAGCTGGTATGGCTGCGGCTTTGCCGGGCGTTGTGGCTGCAAGTACTACGCTTCCTGTCATTGGCGTACCCATCAAGGGAATGCTTGACGGCCTCGATGCCATGCTCAGCATTATACAGATGCCTCCTGGCATTCCTGTTGCAACAGTCGGCGTCAATGGTGCTCAGAATGCTGCCATCCTTGCTGCCGAAATGCTTGCCCTGAGCGATGAAACACTTGCTGGGAAACTCCGCAACTACAAGCAAAGCCTCAAGGAGAAGATTGTCAAGGCAAACGCAGAACTTGGTGAAGTGAAATATAATTTTAAGACTAACTGAAGCCTTTCACACACCCTCCCCTAAAGAGAAGGGCTCAAAGTCTCTCCCTTTGAGGGGAGATATAGTGGAAGCTACATATTAATAGCTATGAGAAGAAAGACGCACGAAGTTAAGATAGGCAAGCTGCGCATCGGTGGCGACAACCGCGTGGCTGTACAGAGTATGACGACTTGTTCTACGCTCGATACCGAGGGCTGTATCGCGCAAGCTATACGTATCATCAAGGCAGGTGGCCAATTGGTTCGCCTCACCACCCAAGGCACTCGCGAAGCGGAGAACCTGCGCAACATCAAGGCCGGCCTGGCAGCCAAAGGCTATGAGGATGTGCCTCTCTGTGCTGATGTACATTTCAATCCGAATGTGGCTGACGTTGCTGCCACCATTGTGGAAAAAGTGCGCATCAATCCCGGCAACTATGTTGACCCTGCGCGTCAGTTCAAAACGTTGGAATACACCGACGAGGAATACAAGCAAGAGTTAGAACGTTTGGACGAACGCTTCTGCCGTTTCCTGGCTATCTGTCGCGAGCACGGCACAGCCATCCGTATTGGTGTAAATCACGGGAGCCTCTCCGATCGCATCATGTCGCGCTATGGTGATACACCCGAAGGCATCGTGGAGTCGTGCATGGAGTTCCTACGTATTGCCGAGCGCGAACAGTTCCGCGATGTTGTGGTCAGTATCAAGGCTTCGAACACGGTCATCATGGTGCAGAGCGTCCGTTTGCTCTGTCAGCAGATGGAGAAAGAGAGCATGGACTATCCTTTGCACCTGGGTGTAACAGAAGCAGGCGAAGGCGAGGACGGCCGTCTGAAGAGTGCAGTCGGCATCGGCGCTTTGCTCATCGACGGCATTGGCGACACCATTCGCGTCAGCCTCAGCGAGGAACCTGAATGCGAGATTCCCGTGGCTCAAAGCATCCTGCAGGCCGCCCGCGTGCAGATGCACAAAACGGAGTACATCTCCTGCCCTGGCTGCGGACGCACGCTCTATGACCTGCAAGACACCATCCGTCGCATCAAGGCTGCTGTCGAGGAGAAAGCTAAGACAGACGCCCGCTACAAAACACTCAAGATTGGCATCATGGGCTGCATTGTGAACGGTCCTGGCGAGATGGCGGATGCCGACTACGGTTACGTTGGTGCAGCCCGGGGCAAAGTCTCACTTTATAAGAACAAGGAGTGCATCGAAAAGAACATCCCCGAAGCCGAAGCCGTAGAGCGCCTCATCGCCTTCATAGACAAAGACCTTGGAGAAAGATGACCAAGCTGCTATAATGCTTTTATTTGATAATTCTTCGTACCTATGCACCGAACAATCATCAAACAATAACTATGGAACTCATATATCTTTTATACCTCATCATCGGCATCGCTTTAGGAGCTGCAGGCGTTTATTTTGCTATGCGGGCGCAAGTGCAGGCTGCCAAGGAGCGTACCAGCTTGACCGAACAGCAGAAACAGCAGGAAGGAGATTCGCTCCGCCAGCAGATGCGTGACCAGCAGGAGACTTTCCGGCAGCAGATGCAAGTTTTGCAAGAGTCTCAGCAGCAACAGGTGCGTGAACAACGCGAGTCCCTTCAGCAGCAAATGCGTTCGCAGCAGGAAGCCCAGCAACACCAGATGCAGCAACAGATGGCCCTCCTGCGCGAGCAGATGAATACCACCTCCGAGCGCGTTCTCAAGGAGCGTGCCGCAGAACTCTCAGCTGTCAATAGCGAACAACTCTCCAAGATACTCAATCCGCTTCAGCAAGACCTTCAGCAGATGCGGACGCAGACGGAGAAGATGCAGAAGGACCACGACGATTCCCTTCGCGAGCTGAAGACTGCCATACAGATTAATATGGAACGCGAGCGAGCTATGGGCGAACAGACGGAACGTATAGCACAAGCACTTACTGGTCAAAATAAGGTACAAGGCAACTTCGGCGAACTCAAGCTGACTCAGATACTCGAGCAAATGGAATTGGAACGCGGCTTGCAGTACGACACGCAGGAGACGATGCGTGACAAAGAGGGCCGTCCCATCACGAGCGAGGAAGGCCGCCGCATGATTCCCGATGCTGTGCTGCACTTCCCCGACGGGCGCGATGTCATCATCGACAGCAAAATGTCCTTTACCGCTTTTGTTGACTATCAGAATGCCGAGGATGAAACAACGCGGAGTGAAGCCTTGCGTCGCCACATCTCCAGCATGCGGCAACACGTCAGGGAACTGGCCCAAAAGCAATATTTCCGCTATGCTAAGTCTGACAAAGGTCGCTTGGATTTCGTGCTGATGTATGTTTTCCAGGAAAGTGCCCTGCAACTGGCCCTGCAAAGCGACACGACGCTCTGGAAGGAAGCCTACGACCAAGGTGTCGTCATCTCAGGCAGTCAGTCGCTCTATATGACCTTGCGCGTGCTTGAACTCACTTGGAAGCAGACGCGCCAGGTGGAGAACCAAGAGAAGATGATGCAATGTGCCAATACCCTTGTTGAGCGTGTCCAGCTCTTTGCCGAGCGCTTCGAAAGGGTTGGCGAGCTACTCGACAAGACACGCAAGTCCTTTGACGACCTCACCATCGTCACCTCTCCGTCCGGGCCAAGCATCACCACCGCCGCTCGCAACCTGCTCCGCTACGGCGCTCAGGAGAACAAGAAGAAGAAAACCTTGAACTCCACATCCCTGCTCGAAGGAAAAGAAAGCGAACCGAGCGACCAAAATGACTGAAATAAGCTAACGTTTTGCCCTTTTTCTGCAAAACTTTTGCGTATTTTTGCCGTTCTTCTTGCAAGACTCTTCTTTTTTTGCTATTTTTGCAGCAAAATATAACATCTAACAAAACAGAGAACCATGCAAGTAAAGGGACTATTCTGCTCAATTTTGTTCGTGGCAACATGCCTTGTGCCTGTACAAAATGTATCTGCCGAGGAAGAGAATTCGGAGACGCTTTATGATATCTGCGTCTATGGGAGCACACCGGCGGGTATTATGGCGGCCTATACGGCCAAACTCAAAGGAAAATCGGTACTGCTCATCTCGCCGACAAAGCGAATTGGCGGACTGACGGCTGGCGGCTTGGGTTGGACGGACATCGGCGACAGCACGAGCCATCGGCGCATCATCAAGGGCTTTGCACGCGAGTTCTATCGCCGCATCGGTCAGCACTATGGTATGGCTTCCCCGACGTTCTACTTTGAGCCGAAGGTGGCACTCGCCACGTTCCGAGGCTTTCTCGATGAGGTTGGTTTGAAGGACACTACAGACATCTGGTATCAATGGCGCATCGTGAGTGCGGAAAAGGAAGGGAACGAGGTAAAGAGCATCACGCTGGAAGACGGCACTAACCCCAAGGTGACGCCTCAAAGGACTGTTCGTGCCCGCATCTTCATGGATTGCAGCTACGAGGGCGACTTGATGGCCAGAACTGGCATCACCTATACTGTCGGACGTGAGAGCAAGAATAAGTACGGCGAACCCGAGAATGGTGCACAATGCCTGAACAAGCACCAGTTCTGCGATGGT
>JAGCNQ010000151.1 GCA_017645845.1 Bacteroidaceae bacterium | reverse complement strand
TGGTCGCACAACCGTTGGTATAAACGAGATTTAGTATGAACGAAGTAAGAAAGACGTTTGACATTGATGTAGTGATTACCTGGGTGGACGGGAATGACCCTGTGCTCAACGCCAAGAGAGCGAAATACATCCAACCAAAAGAAGCACACGAAAAGGACATTGCCGCTCCCACACGCTATGCCAACAGAGGCGAGATATACTGGTGTGTGCGCTCAGTGAACAAATTCATGCCTTGGGTGCGACGCATCTTCCTCGTTACAGATAACCAGGACCCTCACGTGGAAAGCCGCATACCCTTGGAGATAGTGGATCACCGCGTCATTTTTCGCGGCTATGAACAGTATCTGCCCACATTCTGTACCTCCAGCATCGAAGCCATGCTTTGGAGAATCCCAGGCTTGAGCGAACACTACATATACCTCAACGACGACTTCATGGTTTGCCGTCCTGTCACACCCGATATGTTCTTCCCCCAACCAGGACACGTTCTCCTGCATGCTCGCAAATGCTCCCTTTTCTGGAATAGACTCTGGTACTCGTTCAAATACTCCTGCGGCTTATCCTGCCGCGTGAACCATATACAACGGATGATGAATGCAGCTGCCATCGCAGGCAACGATAGCATATTCATCCGCCTCGCACATACCCCATACCCCCTGCTCCGCAGCACTCTGGAGAGATTCTACACCCAACACCCCGAACGGCTCATTCAAAACATTCAGAATCGCTTCCGAAGCCTTCAACACTTCCGCACCGACGAAATCTGCTACATACAGCTATGGAGCGAGGGAAGAGTGCAACTACGTCCAGTTCGTCCCGTACTTATGCGATATTACTCCAAGAAAAGCATGATGGAACTGGAATGGGCATTGCACCGTGTTACCAAACCCGGCAGCAAGGTTTGCTTCGCTTGCTTCTACGCATTGGACCAAGTAAGCGACGAAATCTATGCTCGCATCAGCCAGTTCGCAGAGGAGCTGCTCAAAGAATAATCCAACGCTTTTACTTGCTCAGATGCCAAACTGACACTTGAGATAATACTTCCAGAAGTTGAAGCGATGCAACAGCCTTACCCATAGGCTCTGAGGTATCCCCACAAAAGTCTGGTCAATCATCCGCTGCGACGCGACATAGATTGAAAGGTATTTACGCGGATAACGATAACGTCGCACCAACGTATCGATATCCTCATTCGAGAATTCCACGCCAAAGACTTTCTTGTGAAAGCGCCTCACTCTACGCTTTTTTTCGTGAATTTTAAGGGTATTATTCTGCGTTGAGAATCCACCTTCGGCAAAAGTAACAAAGGCCCCTTCCACAAAACATGCTTTGTGACCAGCAGCAATAAGGCGGAGTGTCAGTTCGTGGTCGCCTCCCATGCGGTAGGAAGGGTCATAGCCGTCCAGCTCAACAAGAGTTGAACGCCGATACAACATGGATTGGTGTGGTATGGTCGGAGAAATGAAGATTCTGTGAAGATGAAGCTGCGGATGCCTGTGCAACTGATGGAGGAAACGGGAACCTGCCGGCAATATCGGTGCAAATGAGAAACTGCAACCGCTCTCCTCCAAAGCTTTTACGGATAGGGCAAGCCCATGAGGACGGTGGTAGAAATCATCGGAATTGAGGAAAGTGACGTACTTGCCACTCGAAAGAGCTATACCGCGGTTCATGGCATCATAGATACCTGTATCAGCCTTGCTCAGAATACGGATATTATGTCGCTTGTTGTCAAATGTTTTGAGGAAATCAAGAGTTCCGTCGGAAGAATCGCCATCGATAATGAGATGTTCAACCGTCACTCCCACTTGCTGCTGCACAGATTCAAGATTCTTTACCAAGAGCTCTTCGCGACCATCTTTCAATGGGTTGAAGCAAACGGTCACGACAGAAACCATAGGCTCCGCACATGCCGCATTGCCAGATGCAGACTTTAGAATGGTGTCATTCTTTAGGGCCTCTATGGATGATATATTAGAGAACATTGTTGAATCTTTCTGGTATCTTGACAACAATTCTTAGTTCAAACATTGCCGGCTTGTTCAGAGCGTATGGCGGACGACACCATGTCTGGCAGATGCGTGCGAAGCGCGTCCAGCGGTCGAAATCTCGTCCCTTCTTTTCCGTTACATACCTGATGGTGCGGCTACGCTTGTAGATATGCCTCTCCCATCCCTGAGCCATACGGTCCTTGTCTCCCAAACGTTCCTCCAATATTCTCTTATCTGCATAGCCGAAGTGCAGAAGATACAAGTCCTGTACAATATGGAAATTGTGCCCTTTGACGCGATGGAAACCGCTGCCCCATCGACAGGGCTCAGCAATAATCGAAGGCTTCGTATAACGCGTACCAATCTGGGCATAATGTCGCTGAGCAAGAAATGCCTCCTGGAAAGAAAGGTCGCCCTCTTCACCCAATTTCTGACCGAAATCAAGTCCCAAAGGAGAAAGGCAGACATCAATCTCTTGCTGCGATAGAAACTCTCCCATGTTCAAGCCCAGTTTAGGGTCAACAACAATATACTCATCGGCATCCACTCCGATTATCAAGTCATAACCCTTAGCAAATAGCTCTGCTGCCTTTTCCGAAAGGAACTTCAGCCGAGCTTTCTCAGCAGCAACTACTTGCGTGCCTATTTTGGGATGCCGAGAGACATTGATACCCTGACAAAAGTCTGCAATGACCTGATCCTCCCCGTCGTAGTAGATATAGAGGTTCTCCTTACCCAGTTCGCGACCATAATACTCCACCCACTTGCGCAGGAAGAACTCGTCATTACGAACCATCGTGAGTGCTGCTA
>JAGCNQ010000020.1 GCA_017645845.1 Bacteroidaceae bacterium | reverse complement strand
GCGAACTGAAAAGTTTCCCCAATGCGAAGATCTATGTGAACCAGGAAGAGATGGATGCCGCCGAATTGCAAGGACTAACGAACCTTGTTCACGTCAGCTATACCGATGGTGCCTACTACAACTTCCCCGAAAGCCAAAAGATAGCCGACGGCATCTACTACATCAAGGCCAAAGGCCACACCAAGGGTAACAGCATCATTGTGGTGGAGATGGACGGTCTGTTCTATATGATTCACGGCGACATCACCTATGTGGACGAAGCTCTCTACGAGGACAAGCTGTCTATCGTTTTTGACGACCTACCTGCTGCCCGTGAGACCCTCAACCGCGTGCGTGAGTTCATCCGCAACCACCCCACCGTCTATTGTGGCACCCACACACCCCAGGGCTATGAGAATCTGGAGGCCAAGCGCGTGATAGATTTAGACAACCCCGTGTCAACCATTTTGGCAGAGATTGATTTCTCCAAGCAGGAAGCTTCCGGTAAGTATGTCTGCTCCATCTGCGGCTACGTCTATGACCCAGCAGAGCACGACGGCGTTGCTTTCGAAGATCTGCCGGACGACTGGCGTTGTCCACGTTGCAAGCAGCCGAAGTCTAAGTTTAATCCGGCATAAAGGTTATCACTACGTAATCTAAAGGAGGGCTTTGGCTCTCCTTTTACATTTCAACTATAATGGGATAATTCCCCCCAATAAATCATTAATCCCAAGGCAAAATAGCTTCGCTTTGGGATTTTTTTTGTATATTTGCAGAGTAAATCCTGCGAAACTACTTGTGCTCGACAAATTGAACAGGCTCATTTGTCCTCGCTTAATCACAGCTATGCCGAACAAAATTAACGAGAAAGATATGAAGATTAGAAACTTGATGCTTATGGCAGCAGTAGTAACACTGGTTCACGACGGCCAGCAGCCAGACAAATAAACTCACGTTAAAATAATTAAAAGATATCTTTAACCTTTAACAAACGCATTTCATAAACATTCTGATTATTGAGCACCTGGCGGGCAGAGAAGCGATTGAACTTATGAAATAGCGAGAAAAAGATGAATTACACTATGCTTATGAACAACAGACTGATTGCTATGCTGGCAGCTGCGCTACTATCTTGCACGGTTGCCACTGCCTCTAATTTTGGCAAGCCTGTGACGTGGGATCGACATAGTCTAATTATTGACGGTAGGCGTGTGTGTCCCGTAATGGGTGAGCTTCACTACTCGCGCATACCTGCCAACGAGTGGCAACGGGAGGTGCACAAGATGCGCGAGGGCGGTGTGACGATGATTGCCACCTACGTGTTTTGGAACCACGTGGAGGAGGAAGAAGGTGTGTTCCGCTGGGACGGTCAGCGGTCGTTGCGCCGCTTCTTAGAAGTGTGCAAGGAGGAGCAGATGCCCGTGGTGCTGCGTCTCGGCCCGTTCTGTCATGGCGAGGTGCGCAATGGTGGTATTCCTGACTGGATGTTCCTGAAAGGGTGCAAGATGCGTACAGTAGACTCAATGTTCCTCAGCTACGTGAAGCCTCTCTACCGTCAGATATTCACGCAGGTACAGGGCTTGCAGTGGAAGGATGGTGGACCAGTCATAGCAGCCCAGTTCGACAATGAGTATCGCGGACTTGGCGAGTACTTGATGGCACTGAAGCAGATGGCTCTCGACATAGGCTTCGACCTGCCATTCTACACCCGCACGGGGTGGCCCGAGCTTTCTACTCCCGTGCCTTTCGGTGAGATGCTACCTCTCTACGGCGACTATGCCGATGGCTTCTGGGACAAGCAGACCACCGAGGGCTGCGGCAACTACTACAAGGCATTCAACTTCAAGGCGTATCGCTCCAGCACCGCTATCGGCACAGACCTATTAGGCGAGCAGGCGGAGACCACTGAGGCCGAAGCCTATCCCTACTTCACCTGCGAACTGGGCGGAGGCATGGCCACGGCCTATCACCGTAGGCCATACATATATGCAGAAGATGCCTACTCAATGGCATTGGTCAAACTGGGTAGTGGCTCTAACCTCTTAGGTTACTACATGTACCACGGCGGCACCAACCCCGAAGGAAAGTTGTACACTCTGAACGAGTGTCAGACCTCGCCTGGCACTGCCAACAATGACTTGCCTGTATATACCTACGATTTTCAAGCACCACTTGGAGAGTTTGGCCAGACCTATCCGCACTACTATATGCTACGCCCTCTGCACTTGTTCATGCACGACTATGCTGAGATACTGGCACCAATGGAGGCACAGTTCCACAGTGCGCAGAACCTTAAGCAGGGTGAGGATAGCACTCTTCGATGGACTATACGCTCACGAGGCGACAGCGGTTTCATCTTCATCAACAACTACGAGCGCTTTGCCAACCTCACAGCGAAAAAGAACGTGGCGCTTGAGGCATGCGGCATGAAGCTACCACAGTTGACAATCCCAATGGGGTGTATGGCCATCTTCCCCGTCAACATAGACGGTTTGCGCTACGCCACAGCACAACTCGTTGCACAGCGCAACGGGAAAGTGTATCTGATGCAGGTGCCAAACATTCCCACAATCATTGCACTGCAAAGCGGCAAGACGTTGAAGAACGTGAAGCCACGTGGCACTACCACACCTATATATAATAATCTGTATCTGCTCACCCGTGAGCAGGCCGAGCATCTGTTCATCAATGAGACTACGCTGAACGGACAGCAGGCTGAGCCCGTGGCATTTGAGAAAACACGTGAGGCTGAGCCGTTACGAGCCATAGTGAAAGGGCGTGCACTAGTTGCCGAAGCACCGTCGGAGGCCGACTGGGAGCAGGCTGCCATCTACCGCATCACACTATCAGCTCCGCTCTCTAACATTAGTGAGGCTCTGCTCCGCATCAACTATCGTGGTGACTGCGCGCGCCTGTATGCTAACGGCCGGCTCGTGGCCGACAACTTCTACTATGGTCGCCCATTCTTCTATGGACTGTGGCGGCTATCCGAGGGTATCACCGAATTAGAGTTGCGCATACTGCCCTTGCAACCTGATGCTCCAATATACCTGCCACGTGAGGCCGACAGGACGGTAGGCGAATGTGTGAACAAAGTGGAGATAACATATAACGGACTATAAGCCTATGAAACGACTTTTCTTTGCACTATCTCTGTTAGCAGCTCCATCTATTAACGCCCAAGAGAGCCTTTCATTAGCTGGAACATGGCTGTTTGCAGCGCAAGCCGACAAGCCGGAACGATACAGCGACCATATAGTGCTACCAGGCTCGATGCTAACCAACGGTAAGGGCAATCCCGTGAGTATAGGCACTGAATGGACTGCCACACTCTACGACTCATCGTTCTACTTCAACCCCTACATGGAGAAATACCGCATAGAAGGACAGATGAAGTTCCCTTTCTTCCTCACCCCCGAGCGGCACTATGTGGGCAAAGCGTGGTACGAGCGCACCGTCACTATACCTAAGTCGTGGCAAGGTCGGCAGGTGACGCTCTTCTTGGAGCGACCGCACATAGAGACTTCTATCTTTGTGAACGGTAGGGAGGTGGGGCATCAGATGTCACTCTCGGTACCGCACCAATATGACCTAACACCATTTGTCAAGTACGGACGTAAGAATACAATCACCATTTGCGTCTATAACGGCATTGAGAACGTTGGGGTGGGCCAGGACTCGCACAGTGTCACCGACCAGACACAGGGCAACTGGAACGGAATGATTGGACGCATTGAGTTGCGCACGTCGCCTATAGTATGGCGGCTGAGAGTGGTTCCACACATCGATAGTGCCACTGCCGACGTGCTACTCAACGACACCATGTACCGACTTGAGATACCACGTCCACTGCGACTGTGGAGCGAAACCGACCCCTATCTCTACACTCGTGAGGTGGAGTATCGCGGGCAGCGCATACCTGTGACCTTCGGTATGCGCGAGGTGGCTGTGAGCGGACAGGACATTCTGCTCAACTGCAAGCCCATCCGTCTGCGGGGCACGGTGGAGAACTGCTGTTTCCCCGAGACTGGCTTTCCACCAACGGACATCGACTCGTGGATACACGTACTGGCTAAGTGCAAGGAGTATGGACTGAACCACGTGCGCTTCCACAGCTATTGTCCGCCAGAGGCTGCCTTCACTGCTGCCGACCGCTTGGGTATCTATCTGCAACCCGAAGGGCCGTCGTGGCCTAACCACGGCGTAAAGTTAGTCAAAGGAACGACCATAGACCGCTACCTCACCGATGAGTGTCGCCGCATCATCGACCACTATGGTAGCCACCCATCTTTTATTATGCTGGCTGCGGGCAACGAGCCTGCTGGCGATTGGGTGGAGTGGGGCCGTGGCTTCGTCAGCGAGATGAAAGCCTACGACCCCTCGCGCATCTACTGCACAGCTGCCGTGGGCGGCGGTTGGCAGTGGGACGACGGCTCGGACTACCACGTGAAAGGTGGAGCACGCGGTCTCGAATGGAACCGCCACGCTCCACAGACCACCGACGACTTCGCTGCCAGCATTGCATTTCCACGTAACTATCGCGACACCGTGCCCAACTGCTCGCCTATCATAGCCCACGAGGTGGGACAGTGGTGTGCCTTCCCCGACTTCAGCGAGATACCACATTATACTGGTGCTTACAAGGCTGGCAACTTAGAAATATTCCGCGACCTGCTAAGAGATAATGGCATGGCAGCACAGGCCGAGAAGTTTCTCATGGCCAGCGGACGCTTGCAGATGCTATGCTACAAGTACGACATAGAGCGTAATCTGCGCACGTCACACTTTGCTGGCTTCCAACTGCTTGGACTGAACGACTACAGTGGTCAAGGCTCGGCACTCGTGGGTCCACTCAACGTGCATTGGGGTGAGAAAGAATATGTCTCGGCGGCAGCATGGACGGAGTTCTGTTCGCCAGTGGTACCTATGGCACGCCTCAACCGCTTTGTATTCACACAGAGGGACACCATCAGTGTGGGTGTGTCGCTCTACAACACTACCACCGAGGACATACCTACCATTGGTTATTCCATTGCCACTGCCGACGGACAAGTGTTGGCCACTGGCAACTGCTATCCAGACAATAGCTTCACGTTCATGCCCACGGCCATCAGCAGTCCCTGTAAACTCACGCTCACACTGACGGCAGCAGAGCACTACAACCACTACGAATTGTGGGTATATCCACAAAACGATGAAGACTCTGCAAATGCCACTGACATATACATCACCGATACGCTTGACAGTCAGGTCCTCAGCGTTCTGCATGGTGGCGGCAAGGTGCTGATTTGTGCGGCTGGCAAGGTGAGGTATGGCAACGATGTGCGCCACAACTACCTGCCCGTGTTTTGGAACACATCGTGGTTCAAGATGCGTCCACCACACTCCACGGGAGCCTACATCGATGCTCGTCATCCCGTGTTCCGCGACTTCCCCACCGACGACTGGCAAAACTTGAATTGGTGGGAATTGGTGAACCGCACACAGGTGATGAACCTTGCCGAGTTCCCTGTTGGCTACCAGCCCATAGTGCAACCTATTGACACGTGGCACGTCAGCCGCAAGTTAGGAATGATGATTGAGGTTTGCATGGGTGGAGGCCGTCTGCTGATGACCACACTCCCCATAGGCCATCCACGTGGCATTGTGGCTCGCCAACTGCTCAAGTCTGTTCTCAACTACATGCAGAGCGATGACTTCAGCCCTGCCACCACAGTTGATGCCGAAGTCATAGACCACCTTTTCACCCGTCAAGCACCACCCGTCAATATGTACACCAACGACTCGCCCGATGAGCTAAAGCCTACCATCAAGTGAGAGTCTATCTCATATCTATCTAAGGAACATCTCTAATTTAACCAGTAAGTAGTCCCAATGCAGCAAGGATATAGCAAGGGAGTAGCTCCCATTCATGTTCGGTAGATGTTCGGCCGAACATCTACCGAGCACATAGCGAGCAAGTACCGGACAAGAATAGGAGGAACTCCGGAGGAACACCGGGGCTAAGGTATGGGAAGAGTGGAGGTCGATATGAGAAGTGTCAGAGAGGTATATGAAAAGGGGATGAGATGTCTATAACATGTATATCATAAAAATGAATTAAAGATAACAAAAAGAACCATAAAGATGAAACCGTTAAACAAGCAGACCGCTCCGAAGAGTGTAGCTCCTGAGCGGATTATACAGTTTGGGGAGGGCAACTTCCTACGCGCCTTCGCCGACTGGATTATCTGGAATATGAATATGAAGACGACGTTCAACGCCTCGGTCGTTGTCGTTCAGCCGATTGAGCGGGGTATGGCCGACTGGCTGAACGGTCAGGACTGCCTCTACCACGTCAACCTTCAGGGACGTCAGGAGGGAAAGCCGGTGGACTCGCTCGACCGTATCGACGTCATCAGCCGTGTGCTGAACCCCTATTTGCAGCATGCTGCCTTCATGGCGTTGGCCGATCAGCCGGACATCCGCTTCGTCATTTCGAACACCACCGAGGCCGGCATCCACTTCGACCCGTCGTGCAAGCTGACGGATGCCCCCGCCGCGAGCTATCCCGGCAAGGTGACTCAGCTGCTCTATCGTCGCTTCAAGACCTTTAACGGCGACACCCGGAAAGGGCTGATCTTCTTCCCTTGCGAACTGATTTTCCTGAACGGCCACCATCTGAAGGAGTGCATCCTCCAGTACATCGAGCTTTGGAAAGAAGACTTTGGAAAAGACTATGAGCGCTTTAAGAACTGGTTCGTCAAATACAACTACGTCTGCGCTACGCTGGTTGACCGCATCGTGCCTGGCTTCCCCCGCAAGGACATCGGACGGCTGCAGAAGCGTGCCGGATATGTCGATAACCTGATGGTTCAGGCTGAAATCTTCCACCTCTGGGTGATTGAGAAGCCGTCGAACATGTCCATCCGCACCCTGCGCAAGGAATTCCCCGCCGACCAGGCAGGGCTCCACGTCATCATCACCGACAACGAAGCTCCCTATCATGAGCGGAAGGTTACCCTCCTGAACGGTCCTCACACGGTGCTCTCGCCGGTGGCCTATCTCTCGGGCATCAACATCGTCCGCGATGCCCTGCACGACCCCGTCATCGGGAAATATATCCACAAGGTGCAGTTCGACGAGCTGATGCAGACCCTCAACCTTCCGATGGCCGAACTGGAGAAGTTCGGCGCCGACGTGCTGGAGCGGTTCGACAATCCGTATGTCGATCATCAGGTGACCTCCATCATGCTCAATTCGTTCCCCAAGTACGAGACGCGCGACCTGCCCGGGCTGAAGGTCTATCTTGAGCGCAAGGGTGAGCTGCCGAAGGGGCTGGTACTGGGTCTTGCCGCCATCATCACTTATTATAAAGGAGGAACGCGCGCTGACGGAGCAACCATCCAACCCAACGATGCGCCAGAAATCATGCAGCGGCTCTCCGAGTTGTGGGCGACGGACGACACGCGCAAGGTGGCCGAGGGCGTGCTCGGCGCAACGGATGACATCTGGAAGGAGTCGAAGCAGAATCTCAACGAAATACCCGGGCTCACGGATATGGTCATAGACTTCCTGAACCAAATCCAGCAGAAGGGAATGAGGGAAACGGTGAAAGGGATTCTAGATTGATAATTGAAGATTTTAGATTGAGGACTTAACCATGAAGACGTTTCTGAAGATAAATCCGGCCGACAATGTCATCGTGGCGCTTCAACCGCTGACGAAGGGCTGCGAGATTGATGTTAATGGCCGACGGATCACCCTCCTGACGGATGTCCCGGCGGGACACAAGTGTGCGCTGAGCGATATCCCAAGGGGAGAGAACGTAATCAAATACGGCTTTCCCATCGGCTACGCCCTTCACGACATTCGTCAAGGAACCTATCTCGACCACGAGGACATCCACACCAACTTGGCGGGCACGCTGGACTATGGCGACATCCGACCGAAGAGGCTTACGAAACCGGAACCTTCGGGTGAGCTGTTCACCTTTCAGGGCTACGTCCGCCCAGACGGGCAGGTGGGCATCCGCAACGAGGTGTGGGTCATTCCCACCGTCGGATGTGTCAACGGCATCATCCAGCAGATTGTCGAGAAGGTAAAGAGCGAGTTGGAGAGCGACATCGATGGCATCGACGGCATCTTCCCCTTCCCGCACAACTACGGCTGTTCCCAGCTCGGCGAAGATCATGAGAACACCCGGAAGGTGCTTCGCGACATGGTTCATCATCCGAACGCTGGCGCCATCCTGGTCGTGGGGTTAGGGTGTGAGAACAATCAGCCGCGCGATTTCGAGGCATTCTGCGGCGACTACAACCACGAGCGCGTCCGTTTCATGGTCTGTCAGGAGGTAGAAGGCGATGAGGTGGCCTATGGTGTCGGTCTGCTCAAGGAACTGGTCAGCAAGGCCCGGCAGGACAGGCGCGAGACGGTGCCTGCATCCCGATTGCGGGTAGGCCTCAAGTGCGGCGGGTCGGACGGCTTCTCGGGCATCACGGCCAATCCTCTTCTAGGCGCATTCTCCGATTTTCTCTGCGAGAAGCAAGGCGGCACCACCGTGCTTACCGAAGTGCCCGAGATGTTCGGCGCCGAGACGATACTCATGGAACGTTGTGCCAACGAGCAGCTTCTCAAGGAGACAATCGTACTGATTAACAACTTCAAGAACTATTACCTGTCGCATGGGGAACCCTGTGGCGAGAACCCTTCGCCAGGCAACAAGGCGGGAGGCATCTCGACGCTCGAAGAGAAGGCACTGGGATGTACGCAGAAGTCGGGACGGTCGGTCGTCTGCGGGGTCTTGGCGTATGGCGAGCGCCTGAAGGAAAATGGCTTGAACCTCCTCTCCGCACCAGGCAACGACCTCGTGGCTTCTACTGCGTTGGCGGCAGCCGGTTGTCAGCTCGTCCTGTTCACCACGGGCCGGGGCACTCCCTTCGGAACCTTCGTGCCCACCCTGAAGGTCTCGACGAACTCCAGCCTCTATCGGTGCAAGCCCACGTGGATTGACTTCAATGCGGGTGTGCTGGTCGAAGACAGCAGCATGGACGAGACGCTCGAGGCATTCATCCGGAAGATTCTCCGTGTGGCCAGCGGCGAATACACCCATAGCGAAACGGCCGACATCCACGAGATAGCCATCTTCAAGAACGGAGTAACGCTGTGATTTGGATAAGGTATCAGCCAATTATTCTCCCATCAGCTCGTCCATTTTCTTCATGAGGGCATCGCCGCGGAAGTCCTTATCTATGATGATACCGTCCTGCCCAATGAGGAGGGTGAAGGGGATACCCGTGATGCCATAGACTTTGGCAGCCTCGCAGCCCCAGCCCTTGAGGTCGGACATGTTGAGCCACTGGATGCCGTATTCTGCGATGGCCTCTTTCCATGACTCTTCCTTGCTGTCGAAGGACACGCCTACCACTTGGAAGCCCTTGTCGTGGTATTTCTCCCAAACGGCTTTCACGTTGGGAATCTCGGCGCAGCAGGGACCACACCAACTTGCCCAGAAGTCCACGAAGGTATAGCGATTGTTGGGAATGATGTCTGAGAGGCTGAGCTCGCCGCCTTCTGGAGTCTGCATCTTCAGGTCCGTGTACTGGCGGCAGGGGAAGCTTCGCATCTTACCCTCAACAAGGTCTGCGACATATACTGCCCAGAAGTTGTCGGGGAAGTTCTCTTTCAGTTGCTTTGTGGTCTCCTCGATAAACTCGGGATGCCAATAATGCTGGAAGTCGCGCAGCAGGTAGATGCCCAACATATCGTTCGTATGGCGGCTCAGGAAATCTGCTTGGTATTGGGCTTGATCTCGATAGATAACATCCAATTCATGCCCGATTGAGTCATGCTTATCACCGGCTGGCGTGTCCCAAAACGTTCCAATAAGAGCATTCCACTTTTCTTCAAACTCTGCTACGGCATTATGATAAGCCGTGATGCTGTCGTTAAGTGGTGTGCCGATGGGATAGGGTTCATCTTCTCCATCCTTGGGGATGTTCAGGGTGATGTTTCCGGGCTCGCAGATAACTCGGTAGAAATCGCGGTCGCCCTCACCGAAATAAACACGCAGGATGCAGGCGCTATCCACAGTACTCTGCCAAGTGTACTTGCCGTCGGTAACGGGAACCTTGGCAAGGAGCGTGTCGCCATTGTCGTTGAGCATTGCTGCGATGCGGAGGCTGTCAACATTGCGCTCTACTGTACCAGAAATGGTAATGCCATTGTTTTTACATGCTGCCAACATCAGGACGGCAGCGAGTCCCATAAAATGTAACTTTTTCATTGTTGTTATAATTGTTGCATAATGTAGTCGTCCCAGCGAAATTATGAAGTTGTTTCCCGATGCAGTCATCAGCCTCCAGTTGAAGGAGGCAGGACCTTCATCTCGCATTTCTTGCAGTCGAATTCAAGGCGGAACCGGCGGCCGTCTCCTAATACAAGGAAGAGCGGGTCTTGCCAGGAGGGCTGGGATAGGCCTTCTTTCTTACACTGTCCCCATGCATGACGTAGGCAGAAGCGGCAAGTCATGAGAGGGGGAAACTCTTTCCCAAGAGAAGAGCTTTCAGAATAGTCGGAGTTTTTAGAATACTTAGAGCTCTCGACTCTCTTCTCCTCTTGCCTCGGACAGGGGTTGAGGGTGAGGCTTCTCCTCCATTCTGCCAGTGTGCTTTTGGGGATGAACCAAGGTTGGGAAAAACGTACTTCAACGTCTGTGCAGATATACTGAGTGTCTCCGAGTTTGCTGAGCACGTCGCGGATGGAAGTTGTCTGTTCTGTACGGGCTGGAGTATGCTCTGCAAGGAACTCCTCACTTCTGAGTGTGCCGTCTTCTGCTGAGAATGTCAGGCGGAATCCCTGCTCAGTCTCTTCGAGTAGGAAACGTGCTGAGATGCGCCGCTCTGCTGTCTTTCCGCTCATGATGCGTTCCCATTGCTGGTCAAAGCTTCTCCATAGCAAGTCCCCCTTTCTGACGTTCGGCATTGTGGCAGGGTAAAGATGATTCCCCTCTGCCCGGTTTACGCGAAAGCCCTGCAGACGTCCCTCTGTATCGAGGAAACAAAGTCCGTCCCCGTTGGTGAATGTCTCGGTCGAACTGACGATAATAAAGCCGTTACGCACCTCCTTTACATGTCCTACTTCGCGTCCTCTGCTCTTCGGTGTATCGGGCGAAGCCATGTCGTTTGTGCGTCCTTTAAGGAAATAATCGGTATTGCCGCGCGAGAAGCTGCGGGAGAGGTCTGGAGTGAAGGTATAGGTTGAGGTGCCATAAGAAGAACGGACGAACTCCGGCCTCCTTTTCATGATGGCATCAAGAGCCTGTCTGTAGCTTGTTGTTACATTTTTAACATAGGATATGTCCTTTAAGCGACCTTCAATCTTGAAACTCTGCACACCGGCATCCAACAACTCCTCAAGGTACTGTTGGCGGTTCATGTCCTTTAGCGAGAGCAGATATTTATCCTTGATGAGTGTGCGCCCTGCAGCATCCTGCAGAGTGAAGGGCAAGCGGCAGAACTGAGCGCATTCTCCGCGGTTGGCCGAGCGATTGAAGCAGTACTCGGAAGCATAACATCTTCCGCTATAGGAGATGCATAAAGCGCCATGCACAAAGACCTCGAGCCGCACATCAGGAACAGCTTCATGTATGTCCCGAATCTGTTTGAGAGACAGCTCACGAGCAAGCACTATCTGGTTGAATCCATGACATTTAAGCCATACAGCCTTTTCTATTGTGCGGTTATCCATTTGGGTGCTTGCATGCAATGGGATAGGAGGTAATTCCATTCCGAGAAAGACCGTGTCCTGAACTATGATTGCATCTACTCCTGCGTGGTAGAGTTCCCATATAAGGAGTCGCGCTTCCTCCCGTTCGTTCTCATAGAGAAGCGTGTTTACGGCAGCATAAACCTTAACTCCGAATCGATGGGCATAACTGCATAGTTTGCCAATATCCTCGACAGAGTTACCCGCTGCAGCTCTTGCTCCGAAGCGCGGTGCTCCGATATAGACTGCATCTGCTCCATGTTCGACTGCAGCAATGCCGCACTCGATGTTCCGGGCAGGAGATAGGAGTTCAATGGATGGCATTGATATCGTAGGGTGTTTCCTGATATACGTAATAGTTGAGCCAATTCTGGAAGAGCAGGTTGCCGTGCCCTCTCCATGTGACGAGCGGTCCCTTATTCGGGTCATCGTCACGATAATAATTATAAGGCTTCTGGATGGGCAGGCCTTTTCCGAGGTCTCGCCTATATTCCGTATCCAGTGTTAGAGGTGAATATTCGGAGTGCCCTGTTATGAAGAATTCCCTGCCTTCCCGCGCCATCACCATCGAGACACCACATTGAGGCCCTTCGGCAATGATTGTCAGTTGGGGCACAGCCAGAATATCCTCCTTATGGATTTCCGTATGACGGCTGTGTGGGGTGTAGTATATGTCGTCAAATCCGCGGAAGATAGGCAGTCGTGGAAAGAGTGGTATTTGCGGGAAGATGCCAAACATCTTCTCTGGCAAGGGGTATTTCGGCACTCCGTAGTAGTGATAGAGCCCGGCCTGTGCCGCCCAACATATATATAAGGTACTGGTGACATGTGTCCTTGCCCAGTCGAAAATATCACACAGCTCGTCCCAGTAAGTTACCTCCTTGAAGTCAAGATGCTCGACGGGCGCCCCTGTGATGATAAGTCCGTCGAACTTTTCGTTCCTCATCGTTTCGAAGTCACGATAGAAGGCCTGCATGTGCTCGATTGGAGTATTTTTGCTAGTATGGGCCTTTACCTTCATCAGGTGCACTTCGAGCTGAAGAGGCGTGTTGGAGAGCAGACGGACGAGATCGGTCTCCGTTGTGATTTTCAGGGGCATGAGGTTGAGAATGGCAATGCGCAGAGGTCTGATATCCTGTGCATTAGCCCTTGCGTCACCCAGGACGAAGATGTTCTCGTTCTTGAGGAATTCAATGGCAGGTAGCCTATCGGGAAGTCTTAAAGGCATTGTATGGGGAAGTTATGAAATTAGGGAAGTTAAAGGAATTAGGGGAATTTATATGGTGGCTTAGGGTTTAATTTGTTGCAAAGGTACGAATAAGCGAGCAAAAAGCCAAATTTATTAGGGTTTTTGTTTTTTAATTATTGACTGCCAATGGGGCAGCAAAACTCTTCCGCCGAGGAGAAAAATCTGCTACGCTCGTGGGGATTTTTCCTGTGTGCTGTAAATATTTTTTCTGCGCACAGGAAAAATATTTCCGACGCCTAGGAAAAAAACAGCGACATCTGTATTTCAAGGTTGTACATCTTTTATGTACCAGCCCTAAATGCAGGGAATCAGATGTGTCGGTATTGTCGCAGGATGTGTCCGCCATAAATGTGCTGACTTTCCAACTGGCTGTCTGCAAGATGAGGCGCTGCTACGCCTTGTCCCAGGCGGAGGGGAGCTGTTTCGATGCGGGCTTCGTCCCAAAGTCCTTCATCGATAAAGCTTTGCAACAATTGGGCTCCGCCTTCCACAAGAAGACTCTGTATGCCGCGCCCGTAAAGGTCGGTAAGTATCTCCCGGAGGCTCTCATGGGTATAGACGATGGTGGGCGTGCTACCGTCCAGCAGATGAAGGGTAGGTGGCAGGATGCCCCGACGGTCGATGGTGAGGCGCAAAGGATTGGGACCTGACCAATACCGAGTGGTTAGGGTGGGGTTGTCCAGAAGGGCTGTACGGGTGCCGACGAGAATGGCCTGGTGCCGTGCACGCAAGCGGTGAACAAGCATTTGTGTCAAGGCATTGGAGAAACGTGTAGGCTCTTCTCCTTCTTTGCGAAGGCGGTCAATGAAGCCATCCTTGCTCTGTGCCCACTTGAGCGTTATCCAAGGTCTGTGCTGCTGGTGGAAGGTGAAGAAACGACGATTCAGATCTCGGCACTCTTGCTCCAGGACACCCACAACGACTTCGCATCCTGCATCTTGAAGTTTCTTGATGCCAAGCCCGTTAACTTTGGCATACAGGTCGGCGCATCCTACTACCACACGTGGTATGCCGCTGCTGATGATAAGGTCGGTGCAGGGCGGAGTCTTGCCGAAATGAGCACAGGGTTCAAGGCTGACATAGATGGTGCTGCGGCTCAGCAGATGCTTTTCCCTGACGCTTCCGATGGCATTTACCTCAGCATGAGGACCTCCGCAGCGACGGTGGTAGCCCTCGCCGATGATGCGTCCGTCGCACACCACCACAGCTCCAACCATAGGATTGGGTGCAGCACCAGCTTCTCCGCATCTCGCCAACTGGATGCATCGCCGCATGTATTTAAATTCATGATTCATAATTTGCAATTCATGATTTTTTTGTATCTTTGCCTCGCAAATGGTAAATTCTAAACTTCAGCAGCTACAGCAACGGTATGATGCCGGCGAGGCACGGGCACTTTATGAGTTCGTCATGCAGCGCCGGTTTGGCCTGTCGCGCACCAATATTCTCCTCGGCAAAGATACGAATTTATCGGCAGACGACAAAGCGGAGCTTGAAATAATTGTCCAAAGAATCGCGAAAGGAGAGCCGGTGCAGTATGTATTAGGCTATGAGGAGTTCTGCGGACGCAACTTTCTTGTCGGTCCTGGCGTGCTTATTCCGAGGCCGGAGACACAACAGTTGGTACAATTAGTTCAACAGTATCTCCCCCAGGGTAGCAGGGTACTTGACGTGGGGACAGGCAGTGGATGCATCGCCATTACGTTGGCCCTTGCAGGTTACAAAGTAACGGCTCTTGATGTCTCTGAAGAAGCACTTGACTATGCGCGCAGGAATGCCGAAAGGCTAGGTGCAGAGGTGGAGTTCAGGAAAGAAGATATTCTTTCAGCTAAGAACGAAAAACGAAGAGTGAAGAATCAAATAGATGAGACTTACTCTGATTCTTCATTCGATTGCATCATCAGTAATCCCCCTTACGTCTGCGAGCGGGAGGCTGCGGAGATGGACGATAATGTGCTTATGCACGAGCCGCACATTGCTCTGTTTGTCCCTGACGATGACCCCTTGCTCTTCTATCGGGTGATTTCCGACTATGGTTTTCAGTATCTTACTGCTGGGAGCTGGCTCTTCTTCGAGACGAACAGGGCTTACGCAGGGCAAGTGGGAGAACTTCTCCAACAGAAGGGGTACAGGGATGTTATAATAGTAAAGGACCAGTACGATAACGAGCGATTTGTCGTTGCTCGTATGTATAATTAGGAGTAAAATAAGCAGAATTATGAATTGTGAGTTGACTAAGGAGCAGGCGCTCGGAAAGGCGGCAAGGCTTTGTAGCGGAAGCGAACATTGCTCCTCCCAGATACGGGAGAAGCTGTTGTCTTGGGGCATGTCTGACGAGGATGCGGAAGACATCATCGGTTATCTCATCAAAGAGAAATACATAGATGATACCCGTTTCTCCCGGGCATATTGTCACGACAAGTTCTGCTATAGCCATTGGGGGCGCGTGAAGATAAGACAGATGCTTCGTCACCTGCATCTGACAGACGCGCAGATAGCGGAGGGTATGGAAACTATTCCAGAAGAAGCGTATTTACAGACGATTGCAGATGCCGTCCGTCAGAAGAATCGCACCTTGCACGACACAGATACTTACCAGCGCAAGGTGAAACTTGTGCGCCATCTCCTTTCACGCGGATTTGAGATGGAACTTGTGATAGATGCCGTCGATGATTGTCTGAAGTTAGGGTAGGGAAGGCCTTGCACTTTCCATGAACTGCTGATAGGCTCTGGGGAGCTCTTTGTCTTTATAAAAGTCGAATGCCTGGATGGCTATCATAAAGCTTTGTATGTCTCCCCTCAGAATGTATGAGCAGATGGCATAATCCACCATCTTCTTGCGGTTCGGTGAATCCTGATAATAGCGAGCCAGCCGGAGCATCTCTATCGGTAAAGGATATCCACCCACAAAATTGTCGGCACGAAGAGGGACCTCAGATTTACCATTTGACGATTTCGCATTTTCCATTTTGGCTCGTCTCTCCTTAACGAAGTCCTTGTGGCATGTGGATTTAGAGAGGAGGGTCAGGTACTTGTCTGCTATCTCCCATTCTCCTTCCTCTATGCTGTAATCCACCATCTGGCGGAGGCTGGAGAAATTGATGCCGTTTGGCATTAACAGGCCGTATTCCATTGCATGATGGAAAGCTTCATCATAAATGCCTAAGTTTTGATAGAACAGGCGGTTAAACTGCAAGGTAACGAGCTCTCTCTCGTGCTGATAGAGGAATAGACTCTCGTCCCTGATAGGGTAGTCGAGCAAATTCTCGGGCAGGGTTCCAAGGGCGCTTTCAGCAAGCAAGGCATATCTCAAGGCAATCCCGCTGCCGCGCTGTGCATCTCTCTTCACATGCTCCTTGTAGAGTAGGTCCTCCCAGCGCTCCTCGTTGGCCATACATACAATTTTGTTCAAGATCTCCGCGTTTTGATTATAAACTCCCGTCAGCGGTACAAGATAGAAATCCCGAAAGCTAAAGCGTATATCGGAGGGGATAAAGGCCACCTGCTGACTATAGATGAATGGTGCTGCAAGACATAATAGAGAAGTCGGGATATAATAAAGTAATTTCTTTTTGCTATAGACGAATTCAGCTTCACCTTCAAATAAGGTTAAGCCCTGTGCCGTAACCAAGCTAAGGAGTATTGGCATTTGCATCAGCATGAATCCAGCAGGAACACAGAACAGGCTCCAAAGGATTCTACCCCATAAGGTGGGAATCTTCAAGTATATCAGTAATAGGCTACAGAAAAAGAAACACTCCAGCAGGAACGACAGGTTGAAAGTACAATAGAAACCAAGTAAAACGGTTAGTAGCAGCCCCATCCAGAAAATCACAGTTTTCTGCCAACCTTTTCGGTGGGAATATTTCAGAATAGAATGTGACAGCAAACCGATGGCTCCAAGCACCAACGCTTCAATAGCTGCTGCTATGTAGGGCGAGCGATAGAACTGCTTCAGGAAATCAGCCAGCCAGTTGGTCAGGGCTGGCGTCATACCCAGTTTTAGTTGCCAGTAATCACGAGTCAGCGCCCAGAAGTTGTTTCCCTCTATCGTTATATAGGTATAGGGAAACTTCAGGCTTGTGTATATGGCAAAGAACAGCATCAAAACACCCAAAACCGAATAAAATACCCATTCCTGGCTCCACTTTGGGGCGAGTGCTTTAGGCTTTGGATTTTGATTATTGTGCTTTGTTGAACTCATGTCCTTGAATTATTTATCACTTTCCAATGGGGAGATGGAAGGGGTTACTTCTCAAAAAGTTTCGCCATTTCCTCTTTCGAGACGACAACAGGAGCCTTTATGAACTCCGGTACGTTGTATGCCATCATCAGCAGGGTGTTCTCCTCGGGGTCTTTCTGGGGTAGCAGGAATGGTTTGTGGAACTTATGTCCGTCCCAGTAAGCCAGCATCAGACGGGTATAACGTCCGTCGAACCGTTTGGTGACATAGATTACCCATCGGCCGTTGCTGCTCCATGCATGGAAACTCTCGGCACGGGGACTGTTCAGGATGTCTGTCGGCACCATCTCCTGTGTCTGCAGATCCATCATCTTCAGTTCCGACTCGGTATGATAGAGATTATAGCCTCCGCATTCACCCAGCGAGAAGAGCATGTACCTGCCGTCTGGCGAGATGCGTGGCATCATGGCTGTACCGCCCTGTTCGTATGCACTATAGACGGTATCCACAGCTCCCAGCCCTCCTGTCTCTTCGTCAAAGGGCACTCGGATGATGCTGTAGTGCAGTTTGTCCGTCTCCATGGGCATCTTCACAGGCTTGGCCGTACTGAAGTAGAGCCATTTCCCATCTGGCGAGAAGGAGGGGAACATCTCCAGGTTCAAACTGTCGATGAACCGTTCATCCTGCAAAACTATCTCTTTGTCTATGTCATATACGATAAGGTCCGACCACAGGTCATACACCTCGATTTTGTTCTTGCTCTGTCCGTAGAAGCCTTGGTGCGTGGAGTTGCTGGAGAATGCGATGTAGCGCTTCGAGGGATGCCAGATGTTGTACGAACCATGCCTGCCGCCCGACATTTCCTTGATATCCACCTTCCGCATCTTACCGTCGCGCATCACGATGGTACCTCCGTTCTCGCCTCTGGCGTGGAAGGTGAAATCGAGGGGATTGTAGTTGGCGAACGAGTGGCAGTTCACACACCCGTGGTTGTTCTGCGAGTTGACGATGATAGGCTCCACATCGAAGCACTCCATATTTCGCTGGTAGATGCCTATGTGGTTCCAACCCTCGTAGCCGGGTGGCAGCAGGCGGTAGGCTATCCACGGGTCAACCTTATCGTGGGCAACATTGATAGTGAAGGGTTTGTAGGTCACACCGTCCGGGTGTTCCTCGTTCCAAGCCGACACAGTGATTTTTAAGTCCTTTGTTCCTTCCTTGAGTTCTGAACTTTTTGAGCTAAGCAAGTTGTGCCAGCGTTTCACGGGCATCTCCACATGATCCGTTCCGCTCACGTCCAGCGCCTCGCCATTGCCGTTCTCCACAATAACCCGGACGTGTTCTGCACCAGGCACAGAGAAGTTCATGGGGCAGATGTTTTCCGGCACCGTAACACCGATATAATCAGGGAATATCTCGGGCAGAGCATCTGTTTTGTCTTTCGCTTCGCGCTTGGAGCAGGAAGATAGAGATAGACAGAGGAAGGTAGATAGAAGGCAGAAGTAGATTAATGATGTTAGCCTTAGTAGCAGCCAAGGGTGTCTTTTTCTATTTTCGTCGCTGAAAGCGACATATCTTCCTTTATCCTCTTTTATCTTCTTCATCTACTAATTAAATGATTTTCTTAAACTGACGCGATATATCCCTGCGGTCTTCCTTCTCCTTCAACGTTTCGCGCTTGTCGTATTCCTTCTTGCCTCGGGCAATGTGTATGTCCAGCTTTGCCCTTCCGTTCTCATCGATAAACAAGAGAACAGGTACAATGCTGAAACCGGGTGCCTTTACCGTATTCTGAATCTTACGAATCTCCTTGCGGTTGAGCAGCAGTTTGCGGTCGCGTCTCTCCACATGATTGTTGTACGAGCCCTGCTCATACTGGGCGATGTACATGTTCTTCACCCACACCTCGCCGAAGAGCACCATGCAGTATGTATCCACCAGACTGGCCTTCCCCTTACGGATACTCTTTATCTCGGTACCCGTGAGCACGATGCCGGCAGTATATTTGTCCATCAAGATGTAGTCGAACTCGGCTTTCTTGTTCTTGATGTTGACGCTTCCTTTGTTTTCTATCTTGGATTTAGCCACCCTTTTATGAATTACTGAGTGCAAAGTTACAGTTTTTTTCCATATATGGATGATGAATCCTTCAAGTTTTCTCCGCTTTTCGTAACTTTCTCGTCGGAATAGCGCTATAATATGTATAAATGTATAATTATTGAGGCAAGAATGGAGGTGAAAGACTTGAATAACTACGAATAAATGTTAAATATTGGCGAATTTCGAAAGTTTTCGATATCTAAATATTGCGAGATTCAGAAAAACTCCTTTACTTTGCCCCAGGAAACGACCAAACGACTAATTTTCGAAACGATAAAACCACCAAGCATATGAAACGTAATGACAATACACTGACCAAGGTTGAGTTCGAGGTGATGAACATACTCTGGGACATTCAGGGCGGAGCCTGTGCATGGGATATTCTGGACCACTACCAGGAACCGAAGCCGGCCTACACAACTATCGCCACGTATCTGAAGGTGCTCTACGAAAAGGGCTTTTTGGACTTTCATAAAGACAAAGGGCAGGGGAAGACGCATCGCTATGTGCCTCTGGTTACACGGGCTGAATATACGCGCCGCACGATGCAGGAGGTGAAGCGGAACTTCTTTGGTGGCAGCGTGAAGCACATGCTCAGCTACTTTGTCAAGGAAGAAAACCTATCGCCCGAGGAAGTAAAAGAACTGCTGGAGATTGTTGACCCCTAATCTCTATTCCCTAATCCCTAATCTCTAATCCCCAGAAATCATGTCAACATTGTTTCTATATTCCATCAAGTCGGCGATTGTGCTGACAATGCTCTACCTGCCGTACATGCTGATGCTGCGGCGCGAGAGCTTTTTCCGCTTCAATCGTATGATGCTGTTGGGCATTCTGTTCCTGTCGCTCGTTTTGCCGCTGTGCAACGTGTCCTGGATGTCCCTTGACCACCAGCCCGTTGTGCAAGCTGCCCAGTTGCAGATGCTCGAGTTGGGAATCCCTGTTCATGTGTTGCCCGAGGTGTTGGTGTCGCCCGATGGAGTAGGACAACCCGAACCTTCACGTTTCAGCGTCTTCCTGCTTGTCAGTATTATATATATAATTGGTATGGTGGTGCTGCTGATATTGAGGTTCTGGCAAGTGGGTCGCCTCCAACTCGGATTGCATCGTGGCGTCTTATGGCAACAGGAAGAGCAGGGTATCCGTATCTATTGTCATGCCGACGATGTGGCTCCTTTTAGTTGGATGCATAGCATCGTCATCAGTCAGCAGGACTACGACGAGGCGGGTCGCGAGATTATGCTTCACGAGATGGGACACATACAGAACCATCACTCGTGGGATGTCGTTCTGCTTACGCTTGTACAGATGCTGCAGTGGTGGAATCCCCTTGTCTATGCGTTGGGCATTAGCCTACGCGACGTACATGAGTATGAGGCCGACGACTATGTACTGCGTCAGGGAGTTTCGGCTCAGGCATACCAGTTATTGATAATAAAGAAAGCTGTTGGCTCAGGTTCCTACGCTTTCGCCAACAGCTTTAAACATAGTTTAACTAAAAAACGTATCACTATGATGCAGAAAATCAAGTCAAATCCGTGGATGCGGAGCAAGGCTCTCTATGTCATCCCGGTGGCTGCGTTGGCACTCAGTGCTTTCGCTACGCCTAAGTTTGTAGCTCCCATTGAGGAGACAGTAGCTAAACTTGGGGGCAAAGTTACGGAGAATTCTTCAAACTTGCAAGCTTCTGAGGGAAAAAGAAAGGTCGTTGAGCTAAAGGAGGCTCCACGTGTCGTTGTGGATGGCAAGGAAATGACGCCGCAAGAAGCCGTCAAAGCCGTTCAAGGTAAAGAAATCCAGATTAGCAGCGGCACAGAACCCAACGGCGAGACAACACTTTCGATAAAGACGAAAGAGAAAGTAAAGGTTGAAGAAATCTCTGGTGAAGCTTCTGCAAGTGTTGATGAAGCTCTTGAGAAAGCTACACAGCCCCTGATTGTCCTCAACGGTAAAGTCTTCGAAGTCCCTAAGGATGCGAAAGACATCAACCTCAAAAGGATGCACGAGGAGCAGCTCACGAAACTGCTTAATATCAATGTCGAGGATGTCGAGAGCATTTCCGTACTTCAGAAGGATGCCGCTATCGCCAAGTGGGGTGACAAAGGTTCCAATGGTGCTATCGTAATTGAGACCAAAAAGGCCAATGGGACTGTTAGCAACAAGTCTGATCTCAAGGACCTCGTCAAGAAACTGCCCGGAGCAGAGATGGACGAAAATGGCAACATTAAGATTAACGGCAAGAGTGTCTCCAAGATAATGCTCGAGGGCAAGGAAATCTACGCAGAGAACGACACCATCTACAATGTCGTGCACGAGAACGCCCAGTTCCCCGGCGGCGATGCGGAATGCTTCAAGTTTCTGGCGATGAATATCCGCTATCCCAAGCTCTGTCAGGAGTTTGGCGTGCAGGGCCGTGTCATTATCAACTTCGTGGTTGAGAAGGATGGCAGCATCTCAAATATCAGGAAAGTTCGTGGTCCTGGCAAGGAACTCTCTGAGATGGAAGTGACTGCATACCAAAAAGACCACCCCGACAGTCAGGAAAAGCCTGAGGCAGGTCAGGACCTTGGCGAACTGCTCTACAAGGAAGGAGAGCGCGTCCTGAAGGCAATGCCCAACTGGAAACCTGCCAAAGATAAGGACGGAAATGTCGTTCGCAGCCTCTACAACCTGCCCATCATGTTCCGGCTCAACAAGCCCCAGGAAGGAACCGGCCAAAAGTAAAAAAGCTTAAAAAGGTTTTTGAAGTTAATAAATCGGCGCCAAATAGCTCCCTCGTCGCGATGACGCGGGAGCTTTCTATATGTATCTCGGTCTCTGAGTGTCGTTATCCGTTGTTGATAACGAGGACGTTACCGATGTAGTTGACGCGGTAGCGGTAGAGGGAACGACCTGCAGGACCGTCAGAGATGTTGCCAATGTCATTCAGGTTATAAGTCCGTCCGCAACTGTTGCATTTTGCATAGCCGCCGACTATTAGCATAAGGGGCTTGGTGATGTTATAATTCTGATAGCAGTTGGAGCAGGCACGGTCGTAGCATACCACACGCACGAAATCCTCGCCCATCTCTGGAATGGTGAGTTTCCCTACAATAAAACCGCTCAGCCCAAGATAGTAACCGCTATATTCAGTCATAGCAGTAATGTTGATAGAAGATGTGTGGTTCTGTGCATCGGTGAAGTTGAACTTCTGCCCGTCAGTCGTGATGTAGCAGTACTCGCCCATGCTTTCGCAGGCAGTATAAAGCACAGGTGCCTGCTGAACGTTCTCAACATTCAGCCGTGCAGGCAGGTTGCAGAACTTGTTGTTCACTTCGCCATCGTTGCAGGAAAGGAGGACAACAGACGACAGACAACAGACAGCAGACAGACAAAAGCTCTGGATCTTCATTTCTTATTTTTTAATTTTCTAATTTTCTCAATTTCTTTTCCGCTTCCTCTGCCTTTTCAAAGTGGAAGCCGTTCCAGACTTGCTGCATCAGTTCGGCAATCTCCTTCGTGCAGAGGTTGCCGATGCTGCCTTCGTGGGTGTGGTGCACCTCTTTCGTTGGAGTGAACCGTCCCGCCTCTATGTCGAGGCCGACCTTCTTATAGGCGTCGCGGAAAGGCATCCCCTCGCCGGCCAGACGGTTGACCTCTTCGACGGAGAACATCAGGTCGTAGCGTGTATCTTCGAGGATATGTTCGTTAACCTCGAGACGTGCTATGATGTAAGTGGTCATTTGCAGGCAGTCGCGCAGTTCCTGGAAAGCAGGCAGGAAGACTTCCTTGATGATTTGCAGGTCGCGGAAATAACCGCTGGGCAGGTTGTTCATGATGAGTGTTACCTGCTGTGGCAGGGCCTGCAGCTTGTTGCATTTGGCGCGGGTCAGCTCGAAGACATCTGGGTTCTTCTTGTGAGGCATGATGCTGGAGCCTGTGGTACACTCCTTTGGCAACTTAATGAAGCCGAAGTTCTGACTATTGAAGAGACAAGCATCGAAGGCCAGCTTGGCTACAGTTCCAGCTATGCCGGCTAAGGCAAACGCAACGTCCCGTTCCGTCTTGCCGCGTCCCATCTGAGCATAGACGACGTTGTAGTCGAGCGAATCGAAGCCGAGCAGTTCCGTCGTCAAGGTGCGGTTCAAGGGGAACGATGAGCCGTATCCTGCAGCAGAACCGAGGGGATTGCGATTGGTAATGCGGTAGGCAGCCTGCAGGAGGACGAGGTCATCGACAAGGCTCTCAGCATAGGCACCCAACCACAGACCAAAGCTGCTGGGCATCGCTACCTGCAGATGGGTGTAGCCTGGCATGAGGACGTCCTTATACCGTTCGCTCTGTCGCTGCAGCTCGTTGAAGAGACTGCGCACATCCTCGGCAACAAGGCGCAGTTGCTTGCGGATGAAAAGCTTCAAATCAACCAGCACCTGGTCGTTGCGGCTGCGTCCGGAATGTATCTTCTTGCCTATGTCACCCAATCGGCGTGTGAGCATCAACTCGACCTGCGAGTGAACGTCCTCCACACCTTCCTCTATCGTGAACTTTCCTTCCCGTATCTCCGTCAGAATATTCTGCATCCCGGCAAGCAAGGTTTGCAGTTCTTCCTTCTCAAGCAGTCCGATACTCTCGAGCATCGTGATGTGAGCCATAGAGCCGAGTACATCAGCCTCAGCCAGGTAGAGGTCCATCTCGCGGTCCCGACCGACGGTGAAGCGTTCTATCTCCGCTGTCACATCATATCCTTTGTCCCAAAGCTTCATTTAAAAATTGAAAAGTTTAAAAATTAAAAAATTGAAAAGATATAGGGTTAAAGGATAAACGGTGAAAATGCTTTGTTGTTTTCATCTTTTTACTTTTTCCCCTTTTCCCCTTTTCCCCTTTTTTACCTTTTTACTTTTTCACCTTTTTTTAGTACGGCAGGCTTGCCAGCATCTGTGCCAGGCCATCGACGCCCTGCTCAAGCTTCTTGCCTACCATCTGGCGGATGAAGAAGTTGAGGTCGGCCTTGACTGTGAGCCGCATAGCGCACTCGCTCTCACCTGCCGGAAGCAGTTGAATCCACATATTGGCGGCAACTGGTATCCCCTCGGCAGCAAACTTGATGGTTTTGTCCGGTTCGCGTTCTATGATGCGTAAGGTGGCAGGTCCTATTGGTGTGTTGCCGGAAATGCTGTCTGTGTCAAAGTGCAACTCGCGCAGTTTCTCAACAACCTGTTCCAGTTGCTCAGGCTTTACCTTGTCGCCAGCCTGTTGCTTGATGCGCTCCATTGCTTCCGGATTATCGAGTCCCTGCTGTATGACAGCCAAATTGTTGAGGTCGGAAAGACGCTCATAGACACGCCCGACAGGAGCAAAAATCCTTTTTACTTCACTTTTGTATTCAGTCATCTCTTATAATATCGGTTTGTTGTTTTCTTACTTCCCACTATCCCAGTTGGCAGGGTCTTTGCGCCACTCGTGGAGCGTTGCGATGTCTTCCTCCCTGATATACCCCGTTTTGAGGGCCTCGTTTACTACTGCCTCGTAGTTGGTGAGGGTGACGAGTTTCACGTTTGCTTCGCGGAAAGCCTCTTCTGCGACAGGGAAGCCGTAGGTGTAGGATGCAACCATACCGACCACTTCCTGACCGTTTGCACGGAGGGCTTCAACGGCTTTGAGGCTGCTGCCGCCAGTGCTGATGAGATCCTCCACAACGACCACCTTCATTCCGGGTTTGAGTTCTCCCTCGATGAGATTTGTGAGGCCATGATCCTTTGGCTTGCTGCGGACGTAGGCGAAGGGCAAAGCGAGAGCATCGGCCACCAGAGCGCCTTGTGCAATAGCTCCCGTAGCAACTCCGGCTATTCCTTCAACCTCGGGAAACTGTTCCATGATGAGGCGTGTGAGCTCTATTTTGACGAAGGAGCGCAAGTCGGGGAAGGAGAGTGTCTTGCGATTGTCGCAGTAGAATGGGCTCTTCCATCCACTGGCCCAAGTGAAGGGATTGTTTGGCTGTAACTTGATGGCTTTAACGCCAAGCAGCTTGGCTGCAAAGATAGATTCAACGTTGTTCATTGTGCCAGTTCTATATAAGTTATCTTCTTTTGTTTACTCGCAATCTGCTCCACATTCACACTTTGATTGTCTTCTTACCGTCTTTTATGTAGAGTCCCGGTTCCTGCATGTTTGCGGTGCGGGTGCCGTCGAGGCGGTAGATGATGTTCTGCTTGTGGCTCTCCTTAATCTCATTCAGGGCATCATCGTCGCTTGCGATGCTCAACATCATTGCTTGCGAGACGGGTTCGCCATCGATGCAGATGCAATACTCATACTGTCCCAAGGCAAGACCGGTGAGTGTGATGTTGCCCTCTTCAGTTCCGAGAGACATTACTTCCCGCCAAACACCATTCTCCTTAACGCAGAGCTTGGCGGCAAGATTGGGATGCAAGCCGCTGTAGCGCATAACGATTTCTTCTCCTGCCTTGTATTCCGTCTTGTCTGTCCGGAGTCTGGCAGGTGTGCCGATGGCAAAGTACTGGCGTTCGAAAGGTTCTTCATAGCCGTCGGCCATGAAGTAGCCCACGAAGTAGATGCCTTCGGAGAGCGGAGCTTTCCAATTCCTTGTGCCGTTTACGTTTAATGTGAGTGATTCGTTGATTTTGTCGTTGTAGAGCCAAGTAGGACAGATGACATCTTTCGGCACAAGACCTGCTGCATAAATGCCTACCCAGTCTTTGCTTATCGTGGGTGCATTGGACAACGTCACCACGACGGCATCGCCAACGTTATAGACGTGCTTGTCCGTCTGCATCGAGAAGTTTGAGGGGTCGAAGGCACGGGATGTCACGAAGAAAGGAATGCGCTGTGAGCACTCGGAGTAACCACCGTCCTGGAAAAGCACGGCGAAATACTCGCCCGCCTCAGATACACTCAGACTTATTGTGCCAGCTGCCACTCTGGTGTATTCGTAGGTGGTTGATGTGTCGTTCGTGCCAGGAGTCTTGCCTTTTGCATAAATGCCGATCCAGGCATCTGTGCCGACGGGAACATCGCTGAAGGTTACCTGGATGCTCTCGTTCACCTTGTAGAAGAGTTTGTCGAGCGAGAGGGACGATGTGAACATCGCCATTTTGCTGTCAACCCAGTCCGTGTAGATGGGATTGCCTTTTCCGCCAAAGCAGTTGCAGGGACGTACTGCAAAACGGTAGGCGAAGTCCTTGGGCAGTTCGTTTGCACCAAAGACGCAACGTACATCGCCTTCTTCCTTGTTTTCTCCAAGGTAGCACTTGGGCGAGAAGACACGCTTGGTGGCAGCAATATGACGGACATCGAGCCAGTCATATTCCACCTGCACCTCATAGTCGAAGGCACGAACACCGGCATTCTTCTTCAGAACCGTCGGGAAGTGCACGGTGACTTGCTTCTGCGAAGTGCCATAACGGTCGGAACCGTTTCCAGCCGTGACGGTAGCTTTTGCCTCAGCAGGAAACTGCGGAATGGCTGCTGTTTTGGCGCGGTTCTCGAAGGAGAGAGGCTGAGTGGCTGAGATGGGCCAGGGGAGGTACCATGCTTCTCCGATGGGCTCGTCATAGACAAACTCCCGCTTCTCGAACGTAATGGCTGTGTCATAGACGCGCATCACCATACCCTGTCTGCCGTCAGACGGGTCCATCTTGGGCATTTGCGAAGGCGGTTGGGCAGACCAGTCATCCTGATAGGTGTTCTCGCGGGCTGGCATGGGGTAGAGGTATTTGAGCGAGGAAGTACCTATGCTGGTGAAACTTCCCTGCCATAAATCTCTTTCATCATCGAGAGGCGAATGGGAATGACCCGAAAAGGCAACGGCATTGGGATAGTTGCCCAACAGCTTCGTTACGGTGCCGTCGTCTCTGCCCCATGCCCAGGCACAATTGCAGGTATCTTTCGGATGTGGGTGTTGGATGTAGAAGAAAGGCTTTCCATCGGCTCTCAGGTCAGCGTTGTGTTCCTGCAGAAAGTCTGAAAGCCCAGGAATGCTGTTCTGATTTGCCCAGTGAGCACCAATGAAATGGTAGCCCTTGATGGTCTTCATCCAGATGGGGAGATACTCCTCTTTGAAGCACTCCTTCCAGGCAGCAGCAGCTTGACGGCCGATGCCTTGTGCCTGTGCTGTTTCGGCTCCGACACTGTTGATGGTGCTTCCCCAAGTGTAAGCCTCCATATCGTGGTTGCCATAGATGAAGAGTTGCACAGTCTCCTTCCCGTTCAAACCCTTATTGTCAGGAAAGACTTTAAACCAGGCATTTGCCACCACTTTCAGTTGTGGCAGCAGTCCTTGGTCGGCCATGTCGCCTGCGATGATGACACCATCCACCTTCTGGTCGCGGAAGTACTCGAGGGTGTGAATGAATGTACTTGCAGTCTCAGTACCGCGCAGATGTATGTCGCTGACAATGCCGATAACAATATTCGGCTCACCCAATGTGGCTATGGTCTCAGCCAAAGCCGGACTGCCGAGATATGCTGCCCCGGCAAGGGCGGTAGAACGCTGTAGAAATTCTCTTCTGTTCATATTTCTTTGCAAAGTTAACACTTTATTGTATATGGAGCAACGAAAAGGTGGTATTTTTTCCTCTTTTGGTTTGAAAGTGCGAAAGTAAACTCCTTAAACCTCTTAAACCTCTTAAACTCCAGACCCCCTCTTCTCCGACTCCTCTTTTTTCTCCCCCTTAAGGGGGGAGTTAGAGGGGGCTTTCTTAAACTCCTTAAATTTTTTCTTCCGCACGGGAAATATTATTTCTCTGCGGAGCGAAAATTTTCCCTCCGCAGAGGAATTAAATCTGCTTCTTTTTTTATCCAAAATCGGCACTTTAATATCACAACATCACACCATAACACCCTGACAATCAGTGAGTGTGATATAGTGATATTAAAATCGAAAAAAAATAATAGTGGCTTTTTGTGAAACGGCCTTTTGCTTTGAGTGAAACGGCCTTTCTCTCCTTGCGAAACAGGCTTTTACTCCCTCGCGTAGCTGCATTTGTTCCCTCGCGAGGCTGCATTTGTTCCCTCGCGAGGCTGCACTTGTTCCCTCGCGAGGCTGCAAGGGAACCAACGGCCAGAAAGGCCAGCAAGCCTTTAGCTCAGGGCACCGCCCTGGGTATTTGGGCAGCGGGTGTATGCGCCCTGAATGGGCAAAAGCACCAATGGAAATAAACTTGGCGGATTCTCGTTGTTGTTGGAGCCGCTATATTATAGGCGGCTCCAACAACAAAAAAAATCTTTCCGCGGTCAGAGTTGTATTCTTTGATGCTTTAGCACCTTCCGCCTGCGCCTGAGCACCTACGGAGCGCAAGAAGGCGCGATTCTTAGGCGCTAAAGAGTCAAAGAACTACTTAACTATGTTTTTACTTTTTCAATTTTTCACTTTTTGCACATTCGGTGCTGCCGTGTGCATCGGCAGGTTGATTTATGTCAATATATGCGCGGGGAGGGCTTTTAAGGCAAAAAAAATCTTCCTTAATATATAATGTATAGAAGATTTGCCGTACCTTTGCACCCGTTTTACGAAAAAAACCTTAGTTCGACTGCTAAAAACAAACTTAGAATATAAACTTAATTTAATAAAAACAAAATGAAGAACATTTACAAACAAATGACAAAGGCAATTGCCCTGGTTGCCTTGTTCCTCTTCGCAGGAAATGCTTGGGGCACAATAGAGACTTGGACGGGACCAAATACAAGTTTATCCCTTACTAATGGCGTTTGGAACCAACTTGGTAGTACTAGCGTTTATGTTCAAGGTATGGACATACAATATAATCCTACTAATCGTGGAATACGATTTGGTTACGTTAGTGGTTATCAGGATACTCATAATACAAATGGTCTTATAAAATCCACTAAAGATGGAGTTATCACTATTACAATACAGTCTTATAAAGTCGCAGAACACTTGATTGTGACAGACAAAACGACAGGTGTTTCTTTAACGACTGACCACTCCGAGGGAGTCACCAATGTAATTGGAGCAGGTGTCTCTGTCACATTTGAAATAAAAGCGGATAGAGAGTATTTTATGGAAATGTCAAGTAAAAACGCTATTTACTTGAAGAAAGTTGAATTATATGATGAAGACGAAATACTCACTTTAGATGAAACCGCAGAGAATGCTGCTAATAAAACTACCATAACCGGTTCAACAAGTAAAAGATGTATTAAGCTGAACAGAACACTCAAAGGTGGAATTTGGAACACATTCTGTATTCCAATGACTGTCAGTCAAGCCCAACTTGTTATAAGTGATGGTGTATATGCTTTGGGTAGCTATAACAGCAGTACGAATGAACTGACCTTTACCCAAAGCACAACTTTACAAGCCAATACTCCTTATTTAATTATGCCTGCAGCAGATGTTGTGAATCCCGCGTTTGTAGGTACTATCGTATCACCGACAGCAGCAACTGCAACAAATAATACT
>JAGCNQ010000150.1 GCA_017645845.1 Bacteroidaceae bacterium | reverse complement strand
TATCTCCTGCGCACCGCCCTCAGAAAACGTCTGCCTCAGCCTCTCGCTCGTTATTGCCATAGTAACTTTTTATTCTTCATATCCTAATTGTCCTGGCAGGCGGAGTTTTTCCTTCGGCGGGAAGGTCGCTTCGTAAGCCTCAAAGGCCTCTGGATTTTCATCGGCTACGAGATAACCTTTGGGCGGACAATAGGTGCCCTCGCGATGGCCCCAATAACCGGGAATCAGCTCTTGGGCGAGGAAATAAGGCACTTCTGATTCTCTCGGCTCAGCGTGATAGTGAATCTTCATCTTGCTGGCGAGGTCGAAGCCGGCGTGACGGTAGAACTCGATATCTCCCTCCATCTGTAGCAGGCCGATACCCATTTCCTTGGCCTTCTCTAAGGCATAATTCAGCAGCTTCAAGCCGTAGCCTTTGCGCTTGTAGTCGGGGTGGATGCTAATGGGACCGAATGTCCAAGAAGGGAAGTGGGAACCATCATCAAGGATAATTTCGGCTTTCGAAAACATCACATGGCCGATAATCTTATCATCCTCTGTCATCACCAAGTCAAGCCCAGGGATGAAATCAGGATTCGTTCTATACTGATTGAGCACGTAATGCTCTGTGCATCCTGGACGGTAGACGTTCCAGAAAGATTCGCGTGTGAGGTTCTCTACCTCGTGATAATCATTTGGCTGCTCTAATCTGATATTCATTGTTACCTGTTTTTATTTTTGACGTTGCAAAGTTACATATAGTTGCAGAATCGGCCAAATATTTGGGATAAAATGCTTCTTTCTGTGACGAATGGAGCACCTGGCGTTGTCGAACTGGCCGGTAATACGCGCATTGAGTGCCGGCTTTGTCGGTTAAAGGGGCGGGCAAAGTCGGAGTATCGCATCGTTAAAGCCGTTGTTTAGCCTTGACTAAAGTTAAAACTGCGCCAATGAATGCTAAAACGGAGTCAATGGATAATAAAACAGAGCCATCAGATGATAAAACGTAGTCAATGTTTGGCGTTTTTGAAAACATTCGCTATCTCTTACCTTTGTCCCCGATTATAGAATTATTCTCAATTAACATTGAGATGAGGTCTGTTTTTCGTAGTTTTGCTAGTGAAATAGACCTTGAGGGGTGGGAAGATAACGCTATCAGGTAGGTTCTTCCATATCGTTGCAAAGAAATGCCCGCCCCTCTTTTCTTTATCTTCTGGAGTCAGGACAAAGTATCTAAGGACAATAACATGATCCAGCGTAGATCCAAGAGTTAGGACGTAGGGAGATTTGGTCTATAGTCAACATTATTAACTTAAAGTATTACGTGATGAGACCAAATTTGTTTATGGAGATTGACTGTGTAGTCAGCCAGTGCGTAGGCATTGACGTTTCCAAAAAGAAGTTAGTAGCAACGATGTGCATGTTCAGTCAAGCCGAGCAAGCCGTCTATTCAAAGGCCACGGAGTTTGACAACGACAAAACCGGCTTCAACCAGTTGGTGAAGTGGAGCCGCAAGGAGGCGACGAAGGATCTGCCCCTGCGGTATGTGATGGAGGCTACGGGTGTGTATCATGAGCATCTGGCCAACCATCTTGTCAGGATAGGCTGCACAGCAGTAGTGATGATGCCGACGAAGGCAAGGGAGTTTGCCTATTGGGAGGGTATGATCAGTAAGAACGACACCATCGACAGCCGGGTGCTGGCACTCGTAGGATGCGTGAAGAGGAACATTCGCCCGTGGAAACCCACGAATCCTCTCTATCGGGAATTGCGTACGATGACCAGATTCTCCCAGGATACCAAGAAGCTACGCACAGAGCTGAAGAATCATCTTGAGGCATTGGAGCACAGTCATGAGGCAGAAAAGAGTGTCATCAAGCATTATGAATCCTTGGTAGCCTCACTTGACAAACGGATTGAGAAGAACCTGGAGAACATGAAAAAAAAGGTTGCTTCGGACGAAGAACTCAACAAGAAGGTAGAGAACATCATTACCGCCCCTTCTATAGGATTCCTGTCTGCTGTAACAGTCATTGCCGAAACTAACGGCTTCGCATTAATCCAGAACCGAAAGCAGCTCACCAGCTATGCGGGTCTTGATGTCAGGGACAACCAGTCGGGAACGGTCAATGGCGTGTCCAGAATCTCCAAGAGGGGAAACTCGCGCATCAGAGCAATCCTCTACATGCCTGCTGTGCAGTGCCGACTGCACAACAAGCATTTGAAGAAAGCCTACGACAGGATCGTCGCAAAGCATCCAGACAAGAAGATGATTGCGGTAACTGCCATGGAAAGGCGGCTGCTCTTGCTGATATATGCTCTCTGGAAAAGCGACAAACCCTACAATGAAGACTATGACAAAGAATAACACTTAGACCATATTCCTGCCACGAAATAGGCTGGAGCAGTCTGACATGTCTCCAGCCTCACGTGATAGATGCCTGGATACAGGTGTCTTCACTTGTCGTTGGCAAAATTACGAAGAATTCTTGAAATGAACAACAAAAGCTCGGACTATTTATCGGAACTTAATAATCTATAACAAAAAAACACCGAAACGTATAGAACAAGTAATTCCCGATTAAGTTAAAAGTTAAAAAAGAAAGGAATTATTATTTATTAACTCTTTTTTCTTTGAAAATAAAACAGTATCTTTGCAGTCTAAATACGGTTAACTATGTATGCAAAGTATATCAAGCGAGAGGTTCCCGATTTGAACGGAACAGGCAGGACATAGGCCTGCTACAAAATGGAGCTGAAGCCCATGACGTTTCAGCAGTTCTTAAGCCTTTGCCATCGTGAAGGCAGAATGGACGAAAGCCAGATTCTTAGTGCAATGTCGCTGGTCAGCGAGAAACTGGCACTATGTATGGCAGAGGGATTTTCCGTGAAATTGGATGGTATCGGCACATTCAACGCCAAACTCGGCGTGAGGGACGATAAGCTGCCAGACGCCTTTGAGGAGGGCGAAACGAGTCGTAATGCCAAGAGTATCATGGTGAACGGCGTTTCGTACAGAGCCGACAAAGAACTGATCAGGAATACAGACCGCAAATGTATGTTGGTGCGTGGCGGTGAGAGTCGGCTCAAAAAGTCGCCCTTCACTCAGGAAGAACGCATCCAGAAAGCCCGCGACTTCCTGAATGCGCATCATTTCATGAAGGTTCCCGACTACGTGCGGCTGACCGGACTGTCGCGTACAACAGCGGCTGAGGAATTGCGCAAGTTGGCCCGTGACCCCTCAACCGGCATCACAAGCCAGGGGAACAGAAGCCAGAAGGTCTACATACTGCGGCAATAGGATTTATTGCCTCCATCCGACTTACATACGCGCTTTCTGCTTCTCGCCGGCACCAGAGCCGCGATACTTCGAGCGGGCCTCGTTGAACTTCCAGACAAGGTCGATGAGGAACGTGCGGCGGGCGGGATTGGCAGTCGACAGTTCACGGATACCATAGACGGTGGCGTCGGTCTTATTGGTGTTCAGGATGTCAACGCAGCGCACATCGAGTGTAAGCTGCCCGAGACTGCGGAGGTTGAAGTCGCGCTGCACGCCGAGCGTGAGGTTGAAACGTTGGGCAGTGATGCTGAAGTTGTTGTAGTCGCCCTTCGATGCCCACTGGGCGTTGGCACTCAGGCGGAAACTGTGAGGCAGCTCGATGTCGTTGTTCCAGACAAGCGTGACGTATGGTTTGTTGAGGGTCTTTATCGAACCATTTGCCGTCGGTGTCTTATAGTTCTGGAATACGGTGAATGCATACCACATCGGATGCCAGCAACCGATAGTGGGGCGTGCGGAGATGCTCAACTCGAACTGATTATAGTCGTCGGCGCTGTTGATGGGGCGGACGAGGCTGATGAGCGGATCCTCAGAGTCAGGGAAAGGCTCGGTGGACATAGTCACTATGTTCTTTAGGCGGCCATAGTTCACCGATAGATTTGCCCACTGATAGGCTGCATTTAGCACAAGGCTATGGGTATATGTCGGCTTCAGATAGGGG
>JAGCNQ010000149.1 GCA_017645845.1 Bacteroidaceae bacterium | reverse complement strand
GCCAAGGCCAAGGACATGGCAGCATTCTGGAAAAAGAACGCATATACCACCGATGGCGGCACACACTATCTACTTAACTTCGGAGCCAACACAAACACCTGGAGCGATAAGTACAATCTCGTTTGGGACAAGATATGGGGATGGGACCTCATGTTGGATGTCCGTAATACCGAGATGTCTTACTATATGAACAAGATGCAAACATACGGTTTGCCTCTCGATAGCCGCGGCAACTACTGCAAAAACGACTGGCAAATGTGGACGATGGGCTTTGCAGATGTTGAATCGCAGCGCACAAAACTGATTAACACGCTCTGGAAGTATATCAACGAAACCTCCTCACGCGTTCCTGTCAGCGACAATCACGATGTATTGAGCGGAAGACAGGCGATGTTCCAAGCACGCAGCGTAGTGGGTGGCTATTGGATGCGTGTGTTCGTCGAGCAGTTTCTTGACTGCGACCGCACCGGCATATGGTCCCCTCAAACCCCTTTAGAAGGAGAACCAAATGAGAAATCAACAAATAGTAAATGGTATGACCTCAGTGGTCGCCAATGGTCAAGGGACAATAGTCAATGGTCAACAGCTCCCAAAGGAATTTACATCAAGGACGGCAAGAAAGTCGTCAAATAATAAATAATCAAAAAAGAAATTATAATGAAACTGCACCTGCATTGGCTAATTCTTGCCTTATTATTTTTCACTTTTACAGCACAGGCTGAGGAAGTTTATCGTGATAACACTGTTCGTTTCACCCTCATCGACGAAGGGTCCATCCGCTTGGAATATGCTCCAGACGGCAAATTTGTTGACAACAAAAGTTTCGTAGCTGTCATCCGCGAGTACGACAATATACCTCACAAAGCCTCAACCAGTGGTGGCAAGGTGGTCATCACTACAAGCAAGTTCAAACTTACTTACAAAAAAGATGGTGCACCGCTGAACGCCAAGAACCTTACCATTACTTCTGCAAAAACACTTGGAACATCTTTTATTTGGACACCCGGTACGGAACAAAAGGGCAACCTGAAGGGCACCTACCGCACACTCGACGGCTACGATGGGAATATGTACCAGTACAGCAACCCCAAGCACGAGATGCCCTTGGAGGACGGTCTACTTGCTACTGACGGCTGGACGCTCATCGATGACTCTAAGAATTATATCTTCGATGGCGCTAAGGATTGGGACTGGGTTACGGAACGCAGTAGTGCCGAGGGTGCTCAGGACTGGTATTTTATGGCATACGGTCACGACTATAAAGGCGCCCTAAAAAGCTTCACAAAGTTCGCTGGTAAAGTACCTCTGCCTCCTCGCTATACCTTCGGTTATTGGTGGAGCCGCTACTGGAGTTACAGCGACAAGGACCTGCATGATCTTATCAATAACTTTCAGCGTCTGAGCCTACCACTTGATGTACTGGTTATCGACATGGATTGGCATCCTAATACCAAAGAGACCGGCGGCGGTTGGACAGGCTGGGACTGGAATGAAGCCATCTTTCCCGACTACAAGAAGCTCCTCGCATATCTTGATGAACAAGGAGTAAAAACAACCATGAACCTGCATCCCGCAGAAGGTGTACGTCCTTACGAGAAGAAGTACAACGAGTTCATGCAGCGCTTCGGCAAGAACGATGGCAAGACTTACGAATGGATGGGGTCCGACAAGAAATATGTAAAGGCGCTCTTCGACACCTATCTGCATCAGTATGTTGATGAAGGCGTGGACTTCTGGTGGCTCGACTGGCAGCAATGGGAAAAAGACCATACCCTTAAAAACCTCGACAATGTCTTCTGGTGTAACTACATTTGGTTCTCGGATATGGAGAACAATGGTACGAAACGTCCCTTGCTCTACCACCGTTGGGGCGGTTTGGGCAACCACCGTTATCAAATTGGCTTCTCGGGCGACTCCTACGCCACTTGGGAGAGCCTTAGCTTCCTGCCTTACTTCAACAGCACCTCTTCCAACGTGCTTTACGGCTACTGGAGCCACGACATAGGTGGACATCAAGTCAGGAAATACGGCATGGGGGTCGATCCAGAACTCTATACCCGTGCTATGCAGATGGGGCAATACCTGCCCATACTCCGCAGTCACAGTGCAAAGGATCCTAGCCTTAACAAAGAGCCTTGGGCTTTCGACCAAGTGACACAGCGACGCCTCACGGCTGTCATCAACGGACGTTATGCCCTCATACCTTATATCTATACGATGGCACGCAAGACGTATGAGACGGGTATTTCGATCTGCCGCCCGATGTACTACGACTACCCCAACGACCCCCTTGCATACTCTTCTCAGCATAGGGAAGAATATATGTTCGGCGACAATATGCTTATTGCACCCATCACGAAGGAAGTAAATAAAGAGAACGGCTACGCTACCCTTAAAGTATGGCTCCCCGAAGGCAAGTGGTTGGAATATGAGACAGGCCAGATGCTTCAAGGCAATGATGTTCACAATCGTCATTTTACTATGAACGAATATCCTGTTTATATTAAGGCCGGAAGCATCCTTCCTTATTATGGAAAGGTCAAAAACCTGAGTGGAACAGAACAACCCATCATCGTGCGCGTCTTCCCGGGAGCTGACAAAGACAAATTTACACTCTATGAGGATAATGGTGAAGATAAGAATTACGTCAACGAGTTTGCCACCACCCCCCTCTCCTATTCCCGCGAAGGTAACAAACTGACCGTTACCATCGGCACACGCAAAGGTCAGTACAAGGACATGCCTACTCGCCGCAACTACACTCTTGCCCTCCCATGTCAGAAAGCTCCCGATGCTGTCAGTGTGGGTGGTCGCAAGGTAAATTTCACCTACGACGGTCTAAACCTCGAGACAAGCATTGCCCTGGGCAGCATTGACTGCAACAAGGGTGCGACCATCGAAGTGACATTCCCCTCTGCCGACTATGCTGTGACGGACGGAGAAAAAGGTCAATTCTACCGCATACAGAATGCCGTGCAGGACTTCAAACAGCACAATGCAAACATGGTTTATACAGAAAAATTCGGTTATCTTGAAGCCACGCCCTTACGCCTCTCCTATCATCCAGAGAAACAGCAAGAGACACTTGACCGCTACCATGAGCTATACAAGAAATTGCCAGTTGTGCTAGTAGAACAAATGGGTAAGAATGATAACTTCGACCGTTTCCTGCGTCAGCTCAGCGAAGACGACAAGATGCTCAGCGAGGTATCACCTGAGGTTTTCAGCACTTCTGAAGGCAAAGGGTTTGACCTCAAGTACTTTCCCAACAAGAAACTTGAGGGCGAAGTCAAAGCTACAGGACACATAGAGAAGATTGATATGTTTGTCAGTGGCAGTCCCATACAGGGAATCCCCGCAGACCACTGGAGCATGACGGCAGAAAGCACTTTCACTGCTCCCGAGACAGGCGAGGTGATGTTCATTGTGTCGGGCGATGATGCATATCGCCTCATCATCGACGGCAAGGAACTATTCAATGACTGGGGTGATCATGCCGAGACGACACGCAATGCTACCATCTCCGTCGAAGCAGGAAGGAAATACAATGTCCGCATCGAGTTCTATGACAATGAATACAACGCCATTCTCAGGATGCAAACATTATTAATCAAATAAGCCTCAAAAACCACAACCTTATTAACCCTATAACTCCATGAGAAAGATTCTTTTTGCAGCATTGCTGCTCATCTTCACAATTCCTGCCGGTTCCGTGCTCAAGGAGAAGGATCTGGCACGCACGTTGGGCGTACTCAAAGCTGAACTTCAGGCTAACTACGAGCAGCAGCAAGCCTTTATGAAAAGCTACGAACAGCAAGGTATGCAGCAACATCAGCAGCTGGTTTGGTATATGCATCAATGCGAGCAGATTGGACTCATGCTCTATTCGCAATCCCCCGACAACACCTTCGATATGGCCTATGCTTGCCAGCAGGCAACCAATCTAAGGCGCGACCTGGAGAATCGTAACAGCAAGATGCGGCAGTACGACAAAATCATTGCCCGTATCAAGCAAGAGATAGAACGTATTGATTACCTCACCCGTTCGCTCAAGCGCATGCCGCCTGTCATCAATGCTGACAGCATCCTCAGTGCCAGTGACAGTATCTTGTTGCAAGCTATTGACTCTTTGGCAGCCAAGAAAGATTCCTTGCTCATTGCTCGCAACTCGATGGACGAAGAATCTATGGATCTTGTAGAAGCAACCGAAGAAGAGAACGACGAGATTCCTGAAGAAGAAGAAGATACGATGGAACCTCTTCTCTTGACCAGAGCACAACAGAGGGACCGCAATGCCTGCTTACTGTTTGCCGATACGATACGTAGCAATATGCAGCACTTCTTGGAAAGCCTCGAAGCAGAAAATGCTTACTATCAGAGTGTACGAGAGAAGGTGCTTGAACTTGACAAGTATGCACAAAGCCGATATAAAGTGCTACAGGACAATATCTTCCATAACGGTGGAGCCAACTATTTCCGAATTCTCGCTAGTCTACCCATGCAGATTATGATGGCAAAGTCGACTGTCGACATGAGGTACAAGCCCTTTGAGGGATATGGGAGACTCTATTCCGAGTGGCGAGGGGCGCCTGTGCTGTTCATCAGCATCTTTCTGGTCTTCTATCTTGCTTTGTCCCTTGGCATCAGCTATATTGCCTTGCGTTGGCTCTTGCCGAAGAAATGGAGAGGGCCGAATTTCAAAGAAAAGAGGAAGATGCTCAACTTTGTTGTCGGCATTGCGCTCTTTGCCATCATTGTCATGGTAGTTAGGAGTTTCGTCCAACGAAACTTCATTCAGATGGGCACGGGACTCATCATCAATGTTGCCTGGTTGCTGGAAGCCATCTTCCTGAGCCTGTATGTCCGCCTCAAGGGAGAGCAGATGAGGCACGCCGCAATCATTTATACACCATTGATGGTGCTGGCGTTCATCGTCATTCTGTTTCGCATCGTGCTCATTCCGAATGCACTCGTCAACCTCATTTTCCCACCTATTCTGCTCGTCTTTGCTATTTGGCAATACATCGTAGCAAAGCGTCACAGACGATACTTGCCGATGCTCGACAAGTTCTATACGCACATCACGACTGCTGCAATGCTGTTTGCTTGCCTTGCAGCCTGGGTTGGTTACACGTTGCTTGCTGTTCAGGTGATGATTTGGTGGACGTTCCAGCTGGCTGCCATCATGACGATTACGTTCATCTACGATCTCACGAAGAAGTACGAAGCACACTACCTGCTCAAACATCTCAGCGCCGACAATTCCACCACAAGTGAACATCTGGATTTGCTGAAACGGGTGAAGAAGGGAGAATACATCGACCAAACGTGGCTCTACGACTTTTTCTGCCGCACTCTGGTGCCCATACTTGCCGTTATCTCCGTTCTGATGAGCATCTATTGGGCAGCCCAAGTATTCGAGATGACGAGCCTTTGCCGCAAAATCTTCACGCGCGACATTGTCAACCAAACGAACTTATGCCGCATTTCACTCTTCCTAGTCTGCATGGCAGCAGCGCTCTTCTTCATCTTCCGCTATGCCAACTATGCGCTGCGAAGCTTCTATCTGCACTATCGCAAGCAGTTAAGCGACAACAATGAAACTATCAACAAGACGCTGGCACGCAACGTTATCGGCATTGTCTGCTGGGGGCTCTACATCATCATCGTGCTCGTCATCTTCCGTGTGCCAAAGGATGGCATCACCATCGTCAGCGCTGGTCTGGCCACGGGTCTCGGCTTTGCCATGCAGAGCATACTGGAAAACTTCTTCTACGGCATCAGTCTGATGTCGGGCCGCATACATGTGGGCGACTACATCGAGTGCGACGGCATCGCCGGCAGGGTGGAGAGCATCACTTACCAAAGTACGCAAATCACGACGACTGACGGCAGCGTCATCGCCTTCCTCAACAGTGCCCTCTTCAGCAAGAACTTCAAGAACATGACGCGCAACCATCGCTACGAACTCATCAAAGTACCCGTCGGAGTAGCTTACGGAACTGACGTCGAACAGGTGAGACAGCTCCTCATCAAGGCACTTCAGCCTATCTGCAACGAGAAGACTGCCGACGGACAAATACTTACCGACACCAACATTCCCGTCAGCGTTGCCTTCAGCGAATTCGGAGAAAGCAGTGTGGACCTCAAGGTCTGCATCTGGATGCTTGTCGAGGAGAAACTCGCCATCACGGCACGCGTCAAGGAAGTCATATACAACACGTTGAACGAGAACAATATTGTAATTCCCTTTCCCCAACGCGACGTACATATCAAGCAAGAACTGCACGAATAGACACAAAACATCGATTTGTTCAATTCCACATGAGGATAAAAGTTCTGTCTTTGAACCCTGAAATACGACAGCAATAAAAACAACAAATTATGCAAAAAGGCTATTCCCATTTTTGCATTGATATTACTTTACACACAAACATTATGAAACAAATTATTGCTTTGGCTGGGCTATTGCTTGCCCTGCTCCCCGCCTCAGCGGAGAAGTCTGTTTGGTGTATGATGACAGACAGCGGCATTGCCGTTGAAATGAGTCAGGTGACGTGTCTGGTGGCGGCAGACAATGAAACAACCTTTGGCATTGTCCTTCAAGATGGGACCATTTTGTCAGGCGTACACCGCGTCACCTTCGACCAGACCATTCCCACAGGAATAGAGAAACCTGAAGAGACTATCTTCCGCGTGAACAAAGAACTGGGATTGGACGGCGTGGCACCTGGCACGCCCGTCCGTGTCTATGACACAGACGGAAAACTGCGGCAGAAAGGCACAGCACGCCTCATCTCGCTCCAGTCTCTGCCTACCGGCATATATATTATTCAGGTTAACAACACGTCATTCAAAATCATAAAACAATGAGAATTAATTTTGTGATGCTCTTGTCTGTTTGTCTCATTCAGGTGATGGCGCAAGAAACTTCAAGGCCAAAGTTTGCCGTCTATTATCGCAACATGGTTGGGACAGAAATCTCTCAGCAAGACTTTACCCAAAAGGACAGCACTGACGAATGGGCTCCCGGGCACACTTACTACGGACATAAGGAACTCAGCCAGATAGACTACATCTCGCGCTACGTCGCATGCACCGACTTCACGGCTACCGACGATATGCCTAAGCTCATGCAAGGAGAAGTAAAGGACATCTCCCTCACTTTCACCCCTGCAAATGCCGTCAAGCAGTATATAGACCGCACCATCCGCTCCACCAACAACCGAGTTGCCACGGCAGAGCGCATTGGGGGAGACCACATCCGCATAACTGCTGTCGGCACTGGCACATGCCAACTCATCCTCCATCACGATGAGGCTGGAGACAGGAAGATAACCGTGAACGTATGGCATAGCGAAGATTACGTTGACCACGCTGCCGACTCTATTTGCAGCCTCATGACGCTGGACGAGAAACTGAAACTCATAGGCGGCACAAGTTGGTTCTACACCAACGCCATCGACCGGCTGGACATTCCACGGATGCGTATGTGTGACGGACCGAACGGCGTAGGCGGAGGCTCATGGGGCCCTGGCAAGTCCACAGCTTATCCTGCCGACGTGCTACTCACTGCCACATGGAATCGTGACCTGGCCCGACAGGTGGGACAACAAATAGGACGCGACTGCCGTGCGCGAGGCATCAACATCATCCTCGGACCCGCCGTCAACATATACCGTGCTCCCCTCTGCGGACGCAACTTCGAATACATGGGCGAAGACCCGTACCTGGCTGCACAGACCTCAACAAACTACATCATCGGTGTGCAGGGTCAAGGTGTTTCCGCTACCATCAAGCACTTCATGGGCAACAACTCTTCCTACGACCGCGACCATATCAGCAACGACATGGACGAGCGCACCATGAACGAAATCTACCTGCCTGCCTTCAAGTCCGCCGTGAAGGAGGCCGGCACGGGCTGCGTCATGAGCAGCTACAATCTGCTGAACGGCATCTATACCACGCACAACTACGACCTGCTCACTACTCATCTGCGTGACCGCTGGGGCTTCAAGGGCATACTCATGTCCGACTGGGGTTCCACCCACGACGGCCTACAGGCTGCCCTGGCCGGACTCGACCTCGAGATGGCCAGCGCCGACAATATGAATCCGGACGCCATGAAGCAATTCCTGGCCGAAGGCAAGATAACCGAAGAGACCATCAACAAGAAGGTGCGGCACATCCTGCACACCATGTACCGTTTCGGTTTCAATACAAAAAGCGGGAAGGATAGCTCCATCCCACTCGATGACCCCGAGAGCGACCAGACCGCATTGCAGGTGGCTCGAGAGGGCATAGTGCTACTCAAGAACAAGGACGACATCCTGCCCATCGACCCGTCTAAGTACAAACATATTGTCGTGACGGGCAAGAACGCATCGGGCTTCGTCCGTGGCGGTGGCAGCAGCGGCGTCGATCCCATACACTATGTCAGCATGACCGACGGCATACTGGCCATCGGCAGTCAACTCGGCGTGGAGGTTGACTACAAGGACCAGCTCGACTTCCTCCCCGCCATCATGTTCACCTCCGACGACCTTTCGCAAAGCGGCTTCCGTGCCGAGTACTTCAACAACGTTGACCTGAGCGGCTCACCCGTCGCCACACGCATAGAGACGAAAATCAACTACAACTGGAGCGGAATGGCTCCCGAAGTTGGAGGCCTTGGCACAGAAAATTTCTCTGTTCGCTGGACAACCACAATGAGTTCGCCTACAACCACAAACTATCAATTCCAACTCGGTGGAGACGATGCCTACCGCCTCTACATTGACGACGCACTCGTTATCGACCAATGGAGCCCATCGGCCTATCACTACAACACGCTCTCGCGCCGTCTTGCTGCAGGCAAGAAGTACAAGGTCGTCGTGGAATACTACCAGAAAGGCGGTGATGCACGCATCGACTTCACATGGAAGAAGGCGAACGACACGAAGGACTATCTGGCAGAATATCTTGCCGATGCCGACCTCGTGGTGGCCTGCTTCGGCATGAACTCCATCGTGGAAGGCGAAGGGCACGATCGCCCCTTCGACCTTGATGCAGAGGACCAGGCCATGCTCACCTCCATCAAGAAGAGTGGCAAACCCGTTGTTGGCTTCGTCAATGCAGGCGGAAGTATCGGCATGACGTCGTGGGAACCGCAGATGGACGGCCTCTTCTGGGCCTTCTACGCAGGTCAGAACGCCGGCACAGCTGCCGGAGAGCTGCTCTTCGGCCTGGCCAACCCCTCTGGCCATCTGCCCATGACCTTTGAGCGACGCTGGGAAGAGAACCCCGTCTATAACAACTACCACGACCCCGACGGTGACAAGCACGTTGAGTACAAGGAAGGCATCTTCGTGGGCTATCGCGGCTACGACAAGTTGAACCGCGAGGTGCAGTATCCCTTCGGCTACGGACTGTCTTACACTACCTTCGAACTCTCAGGCATGAAGGTCAGCGAGCCGAATGCCGACGGCTCTCTTGATGTGACATGCACCCTGACGAACACAGGCACTCGCGATGGCGCTGGCGTCGTCCAACTCTATGTAGGAAAGACCAGCGAAAGCCCCGTCGAGCGTCCCATCAAGGAACTGAAGAACTATGCCAAGACCATGCTGAAAGCTGGCGAGCAGGCAGAAGTGACGCTCCGCCTTCCCAAGGATGCATTCACCTACTACAGCACCGACGCCCATGACTTCGTTTATGACCCTGGTACATATAATATAATGTTAGGCTTCTCTTCGCGCGACATCAAGCAAGAAGCCAGCGTAACAATGCCATAACTCCCCTTCGTATGAACAAGACAGCTTTTAACTTCTCGCGCCACCTTCGTGTGCTACTGTTCACCTGTGTGGCATTCCTCAGCTCTTTCCCTGCCACTGCAAGCGAAGATATAGAAGATGAAATTACTACCAATCCTATTAAGGCATCCGAACATAGCCAAGGCAATACCAGCGAGCTGACGGAGGTAAAAGGTGCTGCCGGCAGACTCAGGAGCGATACGCTGGGCTCTTACCTCATCTCCTCACCGCAAGACTTGCTCGACTTCTCCAGCCTCGTGGACAATGGCGCTTCCAGTGCCAATGCGGTCCTAACAGCCGACTTGGACATGACGGGCTACGACTTTACGCCCATCGGCAACACGGAGGGCACAAGCTATTGCGGCACATTCGACGGCGCAGGACACGTCATAGACAATCTCAGCATCAGCCTCACAGGACAAAACGGCGTAGGACTCTTCGGCTATGCCAACAATGCCACAATAAAGCACCTCATCTGCGGCAAGAGCAACAAGGTTCAGGGGCAAGGCTTCGTGGGTGGCATCGTGGGCGACAAGGTGTCGAGCGGTACGCTTACGCTCATTGCTTGCGGTCACGAAGGAACCGTCAAGTGCTCAGCACAGAATGGGGCTGCCTTGGTGGGCTGCGTACACTCTGGCAATCTTGTTATCGACCACTGTTACAACACAGGCACCGTGCAGGGCGGACGAGAGTCGGCTATCTTCTGCGGATGGTTTAGCGGTTCCGCATCCTCTATTTCAGACTCTTACAATTCTGGTAAACTGACAAGCGGTGCTGACGGCAGCAACTATCTTTGGCGGTCGTCGCCCACTGTGTCGCGTGTTTTCGACATCAATGGATGGCAAAATGCCACGCAATTTACACAAACAGATCTTGCCAACGGAGCATTGGCATGGAAGCTCAACGGGAACCAAGCACCAGGCATCTTCCGCCAAAACCTCGATTCGGACAAACCAGACAACCATCCTGTCAGCAGTCAATTTCACGCGATTGTTTATGCGTGCGGCATCCTTAAGTGTGACGGCACAGCCACTGCCGGCACTACTCTCACCTATGCCAATACCAATCAGGCCGAGTACCAACCTCACCTCTACGACGAAGGCATCTGCTCTGTCTGTGACAAGCCTGATGCTGAATATCTCTATCCCAACCAGCAAGGCTACTATCCCATCGAAACACCTCAAGCTCTACGTTGGTTCGCAGCCTATGTTGCCAGCAATCCTGCCCATTCATCTCTTGATGCACGCCTCATGACCGACCTGAACATGAGGGGCATCACCTTCGAGGGAATCGGTTCGCTCTCTGCACCTTACTGCGGAGAGTTTGACGGAGGAAAACACACTGTGGACTACCTCACTCTTAGGAATACGGGGCAAAACTGCGTAGGCTTTATTAACGCAGCTAACTGCGATGCCTGGATACACGACCTCACGCTTGGCTCCCACTGTGCCATTACGGGCTATCGCTATGTGGGCGGCATCGTGGGACACGTGGGCGGACAGGATGGCGACATCATCCGCTTAGAGCGTCTTGGCTTTGAGGGTACCGTGACCGTTCACGACAACGGCGGAGGCATCATAGGATGTATCCCCAACAACAACATCATAGCCCACCTGCGCTCCAGCTACTTCACGGGGAAGGTCAACGGCACACAAGAATGCGGAGCACTCTCCGGATGGTCCACAGGAGCACGTCTGACAAACTGCTATGCACGCGTTAATGGCTCGGGCTGGGAGACGGACCACGACGTAGTGCGCGGCTTCACGCCCATTTTCCGCAACTGCTATGCCAATGGAGCCAAACAGACAGCTGACGGACTCTTCTCCTTCTCAATATCCGAAATGCGCAACGGCACACTGCTTGAAAAGCTTGCAGATCCTGCCTTTCAGCAGAACATCGGCACAGACACTTGTCCCAAGTTGAGGGAAGAAGAATAAAGAGAATGTTAAATAAAAGAAAAACTTGCTCAGAAATTTGGCAGTTCACAAAATAAATAGTAGTTTTGCGGTAGAAAAGTCCCAAAAGGGCCATAAACGCTTAAACATTTAAAAACTTTTAATACATAAAGTCATGAAACACATTACTCTTCTTTTGATGGCTGCAGTTACCATCTGCACCAATGTCTTTGCACAACCCAGAGCAAAGAACATCTATACCAGCACCACTAACCTCAATCTTGAGGTGTTGCAGAATCAGGCACAGCCCGTAGTACTCAACCGTACACTCTTCGCAGGCTACAACACCATCTGCCTGCCCATGAGTTTGAGCGCAGAACAACTTCAGGCTGCTGCCAAGGACGTACAGGTAGAGCGCTTGGAAACTATCCGTCAAGAAGGTAATACCCTGAGCATGTACTTCTTGGATTGCACCAACGAGGGCATTGAGGCTGGTGTTCCTTACCTCATCTTCTCCCCCACCTTCCAGACATTGCATGCCAATACCCAGAATTCATTAGGCATCAGCACCGAACTTAGGAGCATCAGTAAAACAGATGGCGCTGGCAATGCAATCACCTTTGGCAGTTCTTGGGAGATGCTTAAGGTTGAAGGCCGTTATGGCAT
>JAGCNQ010000148.1 GCA_017645845.1 Bacteroidaceae bacterium | reverse complement strand
TAGCAACTTGTAGTCACCTGGTATGACAGGATACTGTCTTGCTTCTCGCTCCCTGTTCCTTCCACAATTCCACCTTCCACATTATAGTAGTACTGGAACATTTCCTTGTATTCCGACTCCGGCTCATAATTCTCCGCCAGTTCTGCCTTCCACTCTGTCTCTATGCTGTCGGCAAAAGCCGTTATCGCCTCCTGAATCGTCTGCCGAGCCGGAGTGTAGAGCACACTGTCGCGAAGTACTGAAGCCAACCGTTTTGCCAATTCACTTTCACCGTCCAACGTATCGAGCTCAATCTTAATCTGGTAACAATACTTTTCGCCCGGGGCGATTGGATTCTCGATGCATAACTCGGCAGTGCCCCAAGAGAGGTCAGGCAGTCCGGTTTCACCACTATTCCAGTCCGTACAAGCACAGACCAAGAGAATCAAAGAAGCAACAAACAATTTTTTCATCTTTGTAAGAGTTTAATGTTTAGCAAGGCAAATGTACAACTATTTTCTGAAACAAACAAGAAAAAGAAACAGGGAAAGCGCTCAGGACAGCGAAATGTCACAATAAAGCCTCCCGAGAGGGGGAGGCTTTGCTATTCCGCTTATAATACTTTTACAAAGGATAATCTTCAAAAGCATAAAGCACCGTTGAGAGGTATCGCTCGCCTGTGTCGGGCAGCAGTACGACAACCTTCTTGCCCTTGTTCTCAGGGCGCTTGGCCACCTGGATGGCAGCATAAAGGGCAGCACCTGCGCTGATGCCTACCAACAAACCTTCCGACTGGGCAATCTCACGACCTGTCCGAATAGCATCATCATTCTCCACATCGAACACCTCATCTATGACATTGTCATCATAAGTCTTTGGCACAAAGCCGGCGCCGATACCCTGAATCTTGTGGGGACCGCTTTGTCCGCCATTCAGCACAGGGCTTGACTTCGGCTCTACGGCAATCACCTTCACGTTGGGATTCTGCTCCTTCAGGTATTTTCCTGCACCTGAGATGGTACCGCCCGTACCTACGCCACCCACAAATATATCCACCTTTCCGTCTGTGTCGCGCCATATCTCGGGACCGGTTGTGGCATAGTGCTTGGCAGGGTTGGCAGGGTTCTCGAATTGTTGCAGGATGACGCTGCCGGGAATCTCATCGCGAAGGGTCTCGGCCGCACGGATAGCCCCTGGCATTCCGTCCTTACCGGGTGTGAGGCGCACCTCGGCTCCGTATGCCTTCACGAGGTTGCGGCGCTCCACGCTCATCGTTTCGGGCATCGTCAGGATGAGATGATAGCCCTTGACAGCACTTACCAGGGCCAGTCCTACGCCTGTGTTTCCACTGGTGGGTTCAATGATGGTTGCACCTGGCTTCAGAATACCCTTCTGTTCTGCATCCTCAATCATCGCCAATGCGATACGGTCCTTCACGCTGCCGCCAGGATTGAAAAACTCTACTTTGGCAATGACGGGAGTTTCCACACCATTCACCTTTGAATACTTACCCAGCTCCAGAAGAGGGGTGTTGCCGACGAGTTCAGTCAGCTGCTTTGCAATTTTACTCATAATTATTTGTTTTTTAAAATGTTATTTCGTTATCACAACTAATTCTCTTTAACTATTGGGTAGAGTTCTATGAACTCGCCTTGGTGACGCTGGCCGTCGTTAATCAGTTCGGCAAACTTCTGCCCGACGGTCCCGATGTCGTGAAAACCGGGAAGTACCATGTTACCGTTGAGGTCGGTGGTCGTGGGACCTGGGTGAACAGAGAATATCTCCACAGGCAAATTGCTTTGCTGAAATTCGATGGCCATTACGCCCATCATCGCATTCTGTGCGGCCTTACTGGCGACGTAGGCCAGCGGGTGCCAATAGGGGCTGATTTCCGAGGGTACGGTGATGTTGGCGATGCGGCCTTCATTCTTGGCGAGCAGGGGAATCAGCGCTTTGGTGAGAGCGAAGGTGCCGATGAAGTTCACATCGAACGTCTCGCGGATGACGCTAATCTCCGTATGTTCGCTATCTACACTCATATCGCCGGGGATGCCTGCGTTGTTCACGAGCAGTGTCAGCTCTGGGAAGCGCTCACTAATCTCCTTGGCGGCCCGCTCGATTCCGTTGAGGTCTTTCAACTCGATATTTACCCAGCCGAGCACGTCAATGCCTTGTGTCTTAAGTTCGTTGATGGCTTTCTCTGCACGCCCATCATCGCGAGCGCCGACAATCACTTTCCAGCCACTAAGTCCGAGATGTTTCGCGATTCCGAATCCGATGCCCTTGTTGGCACCTGTCACTAACACAATCTTTTCTTTCATCTTTTTCATTTTTTTTGCAAAGGTACGGCGCTTTTTCCATACTCACAATCCCCCCAACATGGCATTCCGCATACCACATATATGGTATATTGCAGGAAAAGCGGGCGAATGCAGAACAAAAACGGCAACATTAGTTGCCGTTTCCACACAGAGGGGAGAAAATCGTATCGCTTTACTGCCGAGCCATGATGTTTAGGACGGTTACGAAGTCGGCAATGTCAATCTTCTGGTCCCCATTGAGGTCAGCTTCTGCATTGAACTCACTTGCTGCCATGATGTTCAGCACGGTCACTGCGTCGGCTATATCAACTTTCTTGTCGCCGTTCAGGTCGCCATGAATGGTGAAATAGCCTGGGGCCCTTGGACCACCGTCGGGACGGGCATAGGTGGCATCTTTGAAGTCCTCATTGTAGGTCGTTCCACTGCCGCCAACCAAGGACTTGCAGTTGAAGAACATCAAGCCCGACTGAGCCTCCGTGCCGCTCCAGTCATCTTTACAGTAAATCGTCGTCAGC
>JAGCNQ010000147.1 GCA_017645845.1 Bacteroidaceae bacterium | reverse complement strand
TCTCTGCCCATTGCCATGAGGTATCGCTGACGATATCTTCCTGCGAACCATCCTGATATTCTATGTGCAGACGGAAAAGCAGGGTGGGTGGGCCAAACGAGATTTTTAATTTCGTGTAACGACCGCCTTGTTCGTTGTAAAAACCGTTACCCAATAGTACGCGCAACTCATTGTCGTCCTGTTGAATCAGCTGGGTGACATTGTAGGTATTGAAATACACCGTCTTGTCGTAATCGCTCCACGTGGGGGCAAATTCCGACTCGCCTACTTTATGACCGTTGATGGTGGCCTCATAGAATCCTAATCCACAGATGTGGCACTCGGCATGCTTCACCATCTTGTCAGGTCTGAAACCACGGCGCAGGATGATGCTTCTGCGTGAAAGAGCATTGGCTTTGTCCCATTCCCCCTTGCTCTCCTTGAGAACACTGCCCGAATAGTGCCGACCTACTGGCGTCTTGGCATCAGCTTTGGTAATGGCACCAATCCACTGGGCACTGCCAAAATCGCTCTTTTGAGCGTACAGAGGCAGCACAAATCCTATCAGCAGTGATAACAAGACTTGTCTCATACAATATATGAGACGCTTTTCCCGCCCGTTTTGTCATCATACATTGGCTGGCTGTTTGTCCTCATGTCACTTTTGTCTTGTTCCGATAGGGCTTTCGAGGTGTTCCGATGGCACTTCCGAGGGAAAGGAATGGCACTTTAGGGGGGTAAAGGATTATCGGAACGAGTCGGAAGTGCCATTACTTTCCCTCGGAAGTGCCATCGGAACAACTGTAAAGTGACATCAGCAAGAGAAATTGCCACCAAAACAGCCTCAAATCCTTGTCAAATATCACAATATCACACGGTAACTCGTTGATTATCAGATGGTGTGATATTGTGATATTGAAAATTGAAAAAAAAGATAGTGCGCGCGTGCGCGCGTACAATATGAAATGGGAGATATTAAGTGACGTACTTCCTATGTTTTATGCTCAATTATAAGACCGTAGGTACTTCCTGAGCCTTTTGTTAGGAGCAGGCGAGGAGGTAGAGTGTCCGCTTTCGGACACCGCGAGTGTCCAAAAATGGACACTTTGTTTTATGCCATTACTGATTATCAATGAGTTACGGATTTGGCACGGTTTTGGCATATAATAAGGAAGACAAAAAACGCAATAGATATGAGATATTTCAGACAGGCCCTCGCCCTGATGCGCGAGGAAAAGCTGTTCTCCTGCATCTATATTCTGGGGACGGCGCTGGCTATTGCCTTTACGATGGTAATAGCCGTAGTGTATTACGCAAAACTGGCAGACATCGCGCCAGAGGTGAACCGCAGCCGGACGGTGTATGTCAAGGGAATGGCCAAGCGGGCAGTGAACGACACGCTCAGGTGGGAGCCCACGAATTACACGGCAACCCAGGTGAAGGAGTGGCTCTATACGCTGAAAAGCGCCGAGGTGGTCAGCGCCACCGTCAACGGCAGCCGCTACTCGAGCGACAGGCAATACCTGAAGTGCGACAACCACAAGCTGGTGCCTGTGGTGGCGCGCAGGGTCGATGCCAATTTCTTCAAGGTCTACCAGTTCCGCTTCGTCTATGGCCGTCCGTTCACGCAGGAGGAATGCCTGAACGAGAACAACTACATAGAGAACGCTACTATGCCTGCCGTCATCAGTCGCGACATTGCCGAACAGGCTTTTGGCAAGGGTGTTGACCCTGTGGGAAAGACGCTCAACTACGGTTACCTCATTCGCATCGTTGGCGTGATAGAACCCACATCGTCCATCATGGAAGAGAGTTTCGGCCAGTTGTTCTTAGCCCTTGACCAGAAAGCCGAACAGGTGATCGAAGTATTCGGCCAGTCGTTCCAAGCCCTTGACTGGGAAGCCGAACACGTGATAGTCGTATTGAAGGAAGGCTGCACCGTGCAGGACTTGAAAAAGGAACTTGCAGAGATAGCCCGCAAGCGCAGCGTCAGCGACAAGGAGTATGATTACTCCATAATCGGTACCTTGCTGCCCCATGCCCAGATGAAGATGTCGGAGGACGGCGTGGCCCATTCCTGGAGCAGCATCTTCAAGTCGCTCTTCCCGAAGGTGTTCGTCCTGCTGTTAGTGCCTGCGCTCAACCTGAGCGGACTTGTGGCGGCCCGCATGCGACGCCGGGTGGCCGAGATGGGTGTGCGCAAGGCTTTCGGTGCCAAGCGGCGGACGCTGCTCACACAGGTCATCACCGAGAACCTGGTGCTCACGCTCTGTGGCGGCTTCGTGGGACTGGTCATAACATGGCTGCTGCTCTACGTGTTCCGTTCGTGGCTGTTCTTCGCTGTCGGCAACACCGCATTCACATTGCCCGAGCCAACGGTGGACGGCGAAATGCTGTTCTCGCCCCTCATCTTCGTCATCGGCCTGCTCGTGTGCATCGTGCTCAACCTGATGGCGGCGCTTATTCCGGCGTGGCTCAGCCTCCGTAACCCTATTGTTGAATCAATGAACGAGAAGAAATAGCATGAGAAAGATACTGAACAACCTCTGGAGCCAGCGCACGAATAACGTGTGGCTCTTCCTCGAACTCATCGT
>JAGCNQ010000146.1 GCA_017645845.1 Bacteroidaceae bacterium | reverse complement strand
GAAGGATTAGATAAGAAGGATTAGAGATTAGGTAAAGATTGATTAAGGATTAAGCTATTAAGCTATGAAAAAGTTATTTCCTATAATACTGGCAGTTGCCCTGATGAGCTCCTGCCAGCTCTACAAGAACTACGAGCGTCCTGCCGACATCATTACCGACGGCATTTATGGCGATATGCAGACAGTTGGTGACAATAGTTTGGGCGACCTGGGATGGCGCGACATCTTCACCGACCCCAAGCTACAGGCTCTTATCGAGCGCGGGCTCCAGCAGAACAGCAATATGAAGAATGCCGAGCTGCGCATCAAGGAGGCTGATTATGCTCTGCAATGTGCCAAACTGGCCTATATCCCGAGCTTCTATTTCAAACCGAGCGGTACCGTCAGTCAGATTTGGGACCCTTACGACCGCAATAGCTACTCGGTCACCAAGAGCTACTCCCTGCCCGTCTCCATGAGTTGGCAGCTGGGGAGCATCGGTTCGCTGCGTAACAACAAGAAGAAGGCAGAGGTGACAAGTAACCAACTCCGTAACGCCAAGCAGGCCATACAGGCACAGCTCGTTGCCAGCATCGCCTCGATGTACTACAACCTTTCCATGCTTGACGAGCAGCTTGTGCTGACCAAACAGACTGAGCAGAACTGGGGCAAGTACCTCCAGATGCAGAAGCAGCTGATGGAAGCGGGACAGGGTAATTTGGCCGCTGTTGCAAGCATCGAAGCCACCTACTACAGCATTTCCACCTCTGTAGTTTCTCTCGAGAACAGCATCCGCACCATCGAGAACACCCTTGCCACACTCATGGGCGAGACATCTAGCCGCATTGAGAGGAGCAAGTTGGATTCCTTCCGCACGCCTGCTGTAGCCACTACGGGTATGCCTATCACCATCCTCGACAGGCGTCCTGACGTGCGCGATGCAGAGTATAAACTGGCTGCAGCCTTCTACGACAAGAATATCGCGCTGAGCAGTTTCTTCCCCCAACTCAACATCTCAGCCACCGGTCAGTTCACCAATTCTTTGGGAGCAGGTGTCCTCAATCCCGGCGCCTTCATCGGTGCTGCTGTTGCAACCCTTGCCCAGCCTCTCTTCGATAATGGCCGCATCCGTGCCCAGTACAAGATTTCGAAGGCAGAGCTTGAGGCAGCCACAAATGACTTCCAGCAGGCTGTCATAGCTGCCGGCAACGAGGTGAACACGGCGATGGACAATATCTATGCTGCCCGCAACAAACAGGAGCTTATCGATAAACAGGTGGAGGCATTGAGCAAGGCGCTCTTTGCTACGGAGAAGCTCTATGCCAACAGCGCGACCAACTATCTGAATGTCATCACGGCACAGAACTCCTTGCTCTCGGCTCAGATGAGTCAGATTAGCAACCGCATGGAAACCATCAGGGGCACCATCGACCTCTATCAGGCCCTTGGTGGCGGCGCAGAATAAGACAAGGAAGCGTTAGCTTAGATTCAGCCTTTCCTCACAGAGGAGAGGCTTTTTCTACGCATAGAAAATATTTTTTCTCTGCGCAGCAATAATGTTTTCTACGCACAGGAACTAAAAATGCTCCCTTTTTTGTCCCAAATCGGCAGTTTAATATCACAATATCACACCATAATTCTCTGAAAACCAACAAGTGTGATATAGTGATATTAAAATCGAAAAAAATAAATAGGAAGCTTTTTCGTTTCGGCCTTTTGCTTTGAGTGAAACGGCCTTTCTCTTTCTGCGATACAGGCTTTTACTCCCTCGCGTAGCTGCAGATGTTCCCTCGCGTAGCTGCAGATGTTCCCTCGCGTGGCTGCAGATGTTCCCTCGCGTAGCAAGAGGGGGCATGCTCGAAAAGATTCGATAACCCGTAAAAGTTATTCCCAAAGGCCTACCTTTGCATGGAGGGGACGATGGTCAGAGAAGGTCTCTTCTCCTACCCAAGTGTACTGCCAGGAAAGCGAGAATTCGGGAGTAACCGTAGGCTTCAAGATTGCCACATGGTCGATGCAGATGTTGGGAGCATCAGCCGGGAATGTCTTATCGTAAGACGGATTAAAGAAAAGGAAATTCTTGCTCATCTCCTGATAGAAGGGTGAGCCAGGTTCATCGTTCAGGTCGCCCATCAGCAGGAAAGGTTTCTGCCATTTGCGGGCTTCTTCCAGAATAAGGGGAATGCTTGCCATACGGTCCTCATCTGTCAGGCTGAGGTGGGTGCAAGCCACTACATAATACTTAAACTCGGCCACCAAGAGCATTCGCGGCTCTTCGCGCCCAGGTAGGGGAATGCGATGTACGCTGATGGGCTGTTTCTTGCTGAGGATGCCGATGCCGTACTTGCCTCCCTGAAAGTTGATGGCTGGTGCAAAGGTGCTATGCATCTTGGCCTTGCGCCCTATTTCCTCCAAGCCATAGACACCGCCATTGCGGCGCGTCACACTGTCCACCTCCTGAATGGCTGCAACATCGGTATGGGCCTTGCGCAGGATGCAGGCCTGCCGGGCGTGGTCAATCTTGCCGTCTAAGCCTTCTCCGTGCTGTATGTTGTAGGAAGTCAGGCGCACAGTACGTACCTTTTTGGCCTGCATGGGCAAAGAAACAGAAACTGCCAGCGACATAGCCAGCAGTATAAAGAACTTTCTTTTCATCGGATTTCAACTTCTTCCTTCATGTCGATTTCCTGACCTTTGGCATCATAGAATTCATACTGAAGGAATGCTAGTTTCTGACTTGGAATGATTTTGACACCGAGTCCATATCTAAACTGCCACTTACGACGTAAGCTGATAATGCCTTGATTCAGGTAGGCGGCAACGTATGGGTGTACATGAAGGGTAAAATGCTTGATGCCGAGTTTGTGGTAGAGGAACTTGATTTTGCCCTCCAAGACTTTGTGGAAAAGGAAACTGCTCTTAATCTGACCTGTTCCCTGACAAGTGGGACAAGCCTCCTCGACAGCCACATCCATAACGGGACGGACGCGCTGGCGGGTAATCTGCATCAGGCAGAACTTGCTTAGCGGCAAGATGTTGTGACGGGCTCGGTCGCGCTTCATCAACTCACACATGTGCTCGTAGAGTTGCTGACGGTCTTCGGCCAACTTCATATCAATAAAGTCAACCACAATGATGCCGCCCATATCACGCAGTCGTAGTTGGCGGGCTAGTTCTTCGGCGGCTCCCAAATTGACTTCGAGGGCATTGGCCTCTTGACTGTCCTGGTTGCGTGTCCGGTTACCGCTATTCACGTCAACCACGTGTAGGGCCTCGGTATGCTCGATAATGAGGTAAGCTCCGTGCTTGTAGGAAACGGTGCGCCCGAAGCCGGACTTTATCTGGCGGGTGATGTCGAAGTTATCGAAAATAGGTAGCGTACCTTTGTAGAGTTTGACCACACCGACGCGCTCGGGAGCGATGAGGCTGACATAGTCGCGTACCTCCTGATAGACATCTTCGCGATTGACGTATATGTTCTCGTAGCTCGGGTTGAAGAGGTCACGCAGCATACCAACGGTACGGCTCGTTTCTTCATAGACGAGAGTGGGCAGTTCCTTGGTCTGCTGTACCTTGCGCAGGACGGATTCCCAGCGGGTAACGAGGATTTTCATCTCGGCGTCCAGTTCGCTGGTTCGTTTGCCCTCTGCCACAGTACGTACGATGATACCGCAGTTCTTGGGCTTGATACTCTCGACAACCTGCTTCAGACGGGCACGCTCGGCACTGCTCTTGATCTTGGTGGAGACAGAGACCTTGTCGCCGAAAGGCGTAAAGACGAGGAAGCGTCCTGGGAAGGAGAGATCACAGGTCAGACGGGGACCTTTGGTGTTGATAGGTTCCTTGACGATTTGGACAAGCACCTCCTGCCCTTGCTGCAGGTAGGTCTGCACGCTGCCATCCTTTGGCAAGTCGGGTAGGGCAGAAGCCTTCTCGAAGGAATAGAGATTCTTGCGGTCGCTCTGAACCTGCTTCAGGTACTTGGCGTAGGAGGCGAACTGCAATCCGAGGTCGAGGTAATGCAGAAAGGCATCACGCTCGTGGCCGACATTGACGAAACTGGCATTGAGTCCGGGCATCAGCTTGCGCACCTTGGCCAGATACACGTTGCCCACAGAGTAGGAGACACTCTGCTCCTCCTCTTGATACTCTGCCAGTCGCTTGTCCTCGGTCAGTGCGATGGCGATTTTCTTCGGCTGTACGTCAATATAAAGTTCGCTTGTTACTTCCATTATCCTGTTACAAAAAAGGTGACAGAGCTGAGTGCTGCCACCTTTTCGGTCTGAGAAGTCTGTTACTTGCTCTTATGTCTGTTCTTTCTCAGTCTCTTCTTACGCTTGTGCGTAGACATCTTGTGCCTCTTATGCTTCTTTCCGTTTGGCATAATTTTAGGTATTTATGGTTAGTACTATATGTATGTTTACAATTATTCGGAGTGCAAAGGTACGATTATTTTTCCAATGGGAAAAGAAATTTCCCCATTTTGTTGAAAAAAAGTTGCCGAGTGGCACGAATCATGCCGAAAAATAACTAAATTTGCACTATGATTGGAAGTTCAAGGGTTTAATCTTCAATGTTTAATGTTCAATTAGAAAGCTGGTATTCCTCTTTTGGGCGTGACCTGCCTTGGCGCCACACGAGTGACCCTTACCTCATCATGCTCTCGGAGTTCATCCTGCAGCAGACACAGATCAGTCAGGGAATGGACTACTATCTTCGCTTCGCTGAAAGGTTTCCTACGGCTGAGAGCCTGGCGGATGCAAGTGAGGAAGAGGTACTCCGGCTTTGGCAAGGATTGGGTTACTACAGTCGTGCCCGTCACCTTCATGCTGCAGCGAAGCAGATTGCTGTGGCAGGCAATTTCCCCCAGGACTACGCCTTTGTTCGGGCATTGCCTGGTGTCGGTGACTACACAGCCGCAGCCATCATGAGCTTTGCCTTCGGTCAGCCCTATGCCGTGCTCGATGGGAATGTGCAGCGTGTCCTTGCAAGGTATTTTGGCATTAGCGAACCTATTGATACGACTCAAGGACGAAAACTGCTGCGCACTCTTGCCGATGAAATGCTTGACCGCCAACATCCTGCCCTCTATAATCAGGCCATCATGGACTTCGGAGCCCTGCAATGCAAACCCTCTGTACCAGCTTGCGAGGTTTGTCCGCTTGCTGAGACCTGTCAGGCGCTGCGAGATCATTTGGTGGACAAACTGCCTGTTAAGGCAAAGCGAACAGCTGTCCGCGACCGTTATTTTACCTATATATATACGCGCACAGAAGATGGACAGACGCTCCTTCGCCGCAGAGGTGGCGGCGACATCTGGCAAGGACTCTTCGAGTTCCCAATGATAGAATCAGACAATAAGTTGACAAGTGAACAAGTTGACGAGTTTATTCGCTCATCATTGGTTAAGATTGGGGTTAAGGTTAAAGTTGAACTCGTTGTCAGCGATGTCCGGCATCAGCTCACCCACCAGCGCCTTCATGCCGACTTCTACTGCCTCACCCTGTCCCATAAAACGGTCAACGGTCAATGGTCTAATGGTCATTGGGTCAAAGAGTCCGACATCGACCGCTATGCCCTTCCACGTCTTTTGGAAAAACTTATGGAGAAAATGAAGGAGGGTAGGCCAAACAGTTAATAATACAAGTATCCACAAATCAGATGGACGCAATTAACAATCTTTTCTCAATGCTCAGCTCCGTGTTTTGGGGCTGGCCAATGGTTATCTTGTTGTTGGGCACGCACGTGTTCCTGACTTTCCGGCTCCGTATTCCCCAACGGAGACTACTGACGGGCATCCGTCTGTCGGTGAAAAAAGACAAAGGGGCAACAGGCGACGTCTCTCAGTTTGGCGCTTTGGCTACAGCGCTGGCAGCCACCATCGGTACAGGCAATATCGTGGGTGTGGCTACAGCGGTGGCTTTGGGTGGACCAGGAGCTGTGCTTTGGTGCTGGCTGACTGGTATCTTCGGTATGGCTACGAAGTACGCTGAGGGTCTGTTGGCTGTGAAATATCGAGTAAGAGGTAGTGACGGCCGAACCTACGGAGGTCCCATGTATGCTTTGGAACTCGGTCTTGGCATGAAATGGCTGGCGCTCCTCTTCGCTATATTCACCGCTTTGGCCAGCTTTGGCATAGGCTGCACGGTACAGGCCAACTCTATTGCCTTGTTGGCAAACGAGACTTTTGGTATTCCCACATGGGTGGTGGGAGTGTTTATTTGTGTACTTACGGGTCTCGTCATTATGGGTGGCGTGAAATCCATCGCCCGTGTCTGCACTATACTGGTACCCTTTATGGCGGCGCTTTATGTTATTGGGTGTGTGGTAATTCTATGTATGAACAGTAGTTTTGTATGGCCAGCAGTACAACTCATCGTCACATCGGCTTTCAATCCTATGGCGGCAGGCAGCGGTTTTGTGGGGGCTACGGTAATGATGGCGGCTCGCTATGGTATTGCTCGTGGCCTGTTCTCCAATGAGAGCGGTATGGGTAGTGCACCTATTGTGGCAGCAGCGGCTCAGACACGTAACCCCGTTCGGCAGGCATTGGTGTCGAGCACAGGAACATTCTGGGATACAGTTATCATCTGTGCCCTTACAGGTCTGGTGCTTGTCAGCAGCATCCTGGCCTATCCCGACATCAGCTATGCCGATGGTGCTGCGTTGACAAAAGTGGCATTCTCCAAGATCCCGTATGTAGGCGCTCCGTTGCTCACTTTTGGTATTCTGACCTTTGCCTTCAGCACCATCCTAGGATGGAGTTATTATGGTGAGAGTGCTGTCAACTACATAGAGCATCAGCGCATCAATCGCTTCTATCGCATTCTCTACATCGTAGCTTTGTTCTTCGGCAGCATCATTAGCCTTGATGTTATCTGGAATATTGCCGACACAATGAACGCTCTCATGACCATTCCCAATCTTGTGGCCCTGCTCCTGCTGAGTGGTGTCGCTGCTCGCGAAACCAACAAGTATCTCTGGGGTGGCCGCCTTGACGAGGATATGGAAGACAATATGTAACTTGTATTGACAGTCTTTGTATGAAACAGATAGAGAGAATCAAACGTATGGAGCGGAAACTGAATCGTGTGTCAAGAACGGTTAGGCGATTGTATGTCGTACTTGAAGACTATACCAAGGTGCAGGATGATCTTCGCGAGTTGGAGGCTTATTACGGGAGTGAGGACTGGAAGCAGGACTTTGCCGACGACGAGAAAGGGCTGTTGCCATCGGACCTAAAACGGGGTGTGCTCTCGGAAGACGCTATATGGAATGTGCTGGAAGACAACAATACCCTGAAGAAAAGGCTAAAACGTTGTTGACTGGATTATCCACCGAAGGCTTCTACTTCGGCAGAATAGTGTCCGTAGATATACTCTACGACTAATCGCCCGTAGCGGCCTTGCTCGGCCACAAGACACGAAACGAGTCCCATCGTCATACGCCAGTTTACCTCGATGCAAGGGCAGACTCCCTCCTGGGCAAGCATCATGTCGATACCTACAGGCCCGCTATACTGATAATGACTCAGGCGCTCTTCCCACCAATGGCGAATCTCAACGAGCCACTGTGGAGGGATGTATTGTGCCAGCCACTGGAATTTCTGTTCCTCGGGAGCTACCCAATTGCCCAGATAAGCACCTTTCTCATTGGTATAGAAAAGCGAGAGACCACGATATTCTACACCTCCTTTACTATTGAGCCAGAACTCTAGAGCGAAGTCAGCCACTTTGTGCAGGCGTTGTTCTACGACCACACCCCCCTGCTGACGGAGAATGCGCTTCACCCATCCTCCTCCTCCTGGGGGGAGGGACGCGGAGGGGACTATCCCTCTTCCGCTACTGCTCCAGGGCGACTTCAAAATCGCTTCGCCGTATCTGCTTATAGCATCTTCTACCTCTTCTGTCGTGTGGCATAGGGTTGAACTGCCAGCAAAATGTCCGTCAAGAGGAACTTGTTCGCGCAGTTCTTTCAACAAAGTTACTGCTGTTTGTCTGTGCGAGAGCTGTCTGATGTGTTCCAGCTGCTCTGTAGAGGGCAGAAGCGACTCCTGAACGCCAGCCTGTTTCAATTGATGACGAAGGGCAGGACTCCAGCCCCAAGGCAGGATTTTCGTGTCGTCCGACAGGTTCAACCGTTCTTCTCCGTTCCAGACAATGTCATCCTCTTCGGCCCACCATTGCGGCAACCACCATAGCTCCCGCCGCATCTGCTGTATCTGTGCAGGCGGAATATAGCCTGGCTTCCCATTCGCCAAAGCCATATCGTTTTCAGGGTTGAAGATGTATAATGTCGAGTTCTTCATTTCATCCAGGTGGCAAAGCCGAAGCATCGTTTTTACTCGGGTTAAGCTTAATTATAAGTATAAACTAGTAGCTTATGGCTACAAAAATAGTATTTTTCAGCGTTGTCGGCAAGGTTTCTGCCTGCTTTTTTTGCTGTTTGATATCTTTCGCTTATATTTGCAAAGAAATTAACAATAAAATAATCATTCCATGAGAAAAATAAGAACGTTAATGGCAGTTCCCATGACATGTTTGTGCATGAGCGCATGGGCACAAGTGAATATTGATGTTGACATAGCTCAACGTGGTATAGAAATCAGCCCCACGCTTTATGGTATCTTCTATGAAGATATTAATTTTGCTTCGGATGGTGGCTTGTATGCCGAGTTGATTCGCAACCGCTCGTTCGAATACAATGCCGAACAACCAGAACATTGGGATGCAAAGGGCGCCAATATTAGCTTAACGACAGAGGGTTTACTAAATGAAAAACAAGGTCACGCCCTGAAGGTTGAAACGTTGGCACCTAATGGTGGCATCAGCAACGAAGGTTATTGGGGCATCAATGTCGTAGCAGGAACCCGATATAAATTATCGTTCTGGATAAATCTCGAAAAGGGAAATCCTGGAAACATAAAGGCCATTCTTGCGGAAAAGAGTGGTAAGCAGCTGGGTGAGACCCTTATCTCTCAGAAGCTGAAGAAAGGTTGGCAGAAGATAGAATCGACCATCGTGGCAGAGGCTTCCGACCCACAAGCTGTCTTCCATTTGCAGTTTGAGAAGCCCAGCACGGCGCTCCTCGATGTTGTTAGCCTCTTCCCACCCACGTACAAGGGCCGCGAGAATGGATGCCGCATCGATTTGGCCGAGAAGCTTGAAGCTCTGCATCCTGCCTTTATGCGCTTCCCAGGCGGTTGCTATGTGGAAGGTAACCACAAGCCAGAGAACGCCTACCATTGGGAACGGACGGTTGGTCCTATCGAACGTCGTCCGGGTCACATGAATGCCAACTGGGGCTATCCCACGACGGACGGCCTCGGTTTCCACGAATTCCTGCAACTTTCCGAGGATTTAGGAGCTAAGCCGCTCTATGTAGTGAACATCGGTATTTGGCACGGCGGTTGTACACCTTTGAACGAGCTGCAGCCTTGGATTGACGAATGTCTGGGAGCCCTGGAGTATGCTAACGGTCCTGTTACCAGTCATTACGGCAAGATGCGTGCTGAGAACGGGCATCCGGAGCCATTCAACATCGCCTATATAGAAATAGGTAATGAGAACTATAACTACCACATGGAGAATAATTCCGACCAGAGCGACCATTATCCAGAGCGCTACCGGATGTTCTATGATGCCATTAAGGCCCGTTTCCCAGAAGTACAATGCATAGGTAACGTAGAGTCTTGGGGTACGGATTATCCAAAGTGGAGAAACAATCATCCTGTTGACATCCTGGATGAGCATTACTATCGTACGCCTCAGTGGTTTGTGAGTCAATACAACCGATTTGATAATTATGACCGCCGTGGTCCCATCATCTATCCGGGCGAATATGCCGTGACCAACGGCTACGGCACAACGGGTAACATGAATGCCGCTATGGGCGAGGCCGTCTTTATGATAGGTATGGAGAACAATGCGGATATCGTGCGTATGAGCAGCTACGCACCCATTTTTGTCAACGAGAACTCCATTCAGTGGCGGCCTGATATGATTCGTTTTAATAGCAGCCAGTCGTTCGGAACACCCAGCTATTGGGTGCAGCAGCTCTTCCCCAATCATGTGGGAAATAGGGTTGTGAAGAATAACTTGCAATGGAGCATTCCACAGAAGGAGGAAAAAACAAATGCTGTGCCTGTTGGCGTAGGCGTAGCCACTTGGAAGACCCAAGCCAGCTACCGCAATCCGCAGCTCATTATTTACCTTCCATCCGCCCCAGAGGGATTCATTGACGATGGAGGGCCAAGAGACGTAGCACTCTCAGATATGAAAGATTGGAGGTCGGGCAATTCCAAACCCTCATATCAAGGGCATTGGGTGATAGAAGCTGACGGAACGCTTCGTCAAACGAGTGATGCAGAAGAGAGCATGCGCGTTTGTCCTGAGACGACAACTGCCAAGCGCTATACCTATAAAGTACAGGCCAGGAAAGACGGTGGAGCAGAAGGTTTTATGATAGTATTCAACTACATCGATGAGAAGAACTTCGACTGGCTCAACTTGGGCGGTTGGGGCAACAGCAAGACTTCGGTAGAAACGACCTACAACGGTGGTAGAAACAATTTGGGAGGCGACAGAACCGACCACTACGATACCGATCGCTGGTATGATATCCAATTGGATGTTGACGGTGAGGACATTGTTGCCCAGGTGGATGGTAAGGTTGTTTATAAGGGTAAGAAGAAGAATGGCCAGATGCATGGAGTATATGCCAACAGCACACTGGACGAGAAGACCAACACCCTCTATACCAAGATTGTGAACCTCTGTGGCGAGGGTACAACGGGTACACTCCACCTCTCGGGCGGGGTGGCAGCGAGCGCAGAAATGGTACGACTGGCCGGTATGACGGGCGAGGATGAGAATACCATGCAGTATCCCACCAACATAGTTCCTCGTCCCGCAAAGGTACAGGCAGCAGAAGGAGGTCGTACTCTTACCTTTGACGTTGCACCCTTTAGCATCAATATTATCACTACAAAACTCAGATGAAGAAAAAAAGTTAGTCGCTCGCGAAAAAAATCATTAAAAAGTTTTGCCAGTTCGGGAAAATGCCGTATCTTTGCACCGCAATTCGAGAAAGAGGTACCGGGCGCGGTCTTCTGTGAAGCGAATTGGGCGCTTAGCTCAGCTGGTTCAGAGCGTCTGCCTTACAAGCAGAGGGTCGGGGGTTCGAATCCCTCAGCGCCCACCTGGAAAAAAGGAATGGCTCCTTAGCTCAACTGAATAGAGCATTTGACTACGGATCAAAAGGTTGTGGGTTTGAATCCCGCAGGAGTCACACCTT
>JAGCNQ010000145.1 GCA_017645845.1 Bacteroidaceae bacterium | reverse complement strand
GAGGCACTTCAACTACGCCACGCAATGTCTCCAGAGGACGCAAAGCTGTTGGCTCACATCGCCCAGGGTAGCTACACCGAAGCATTGAAGCGGATACAAAGCGATTCGGAGCAAAAGCAGTTCTTTGACCTCTTCGTACAGTTGATGCGCCACAGCTATGCTCGCCGCATCAAGGAGATACAGTTGTGGTCATTCACGGTGGCTGAACTTGGCCGCGAGCGCCAGAAGCGTATGCTCGAGTACTTCCAACAGCAGTTACGCGAGAACTTCATCTATAATTTCCACCAACCACAGATAAACTTTCTCGGTCGTGAGGAGGAGAACTTCAGCACGCGCTTTGCGCCGTTCATCAACCAGCGCAACGTCGTCGGCATCATGACAGAGTTGAGCGATGCACAGCGCGACATCTCACAGAACGTCAACGCCCGAATGGTCTTCTTCGACCTCGGACTGAAAATGATAGTATTATTAAAGAATGGATAAGGATTACCTCAGTGGTGAATGCGGGCACGGCTTCGCGGCCCAAAGCGCCAATACAGGGCACTACGCCCAACTTAACACTTACGACTACTTGGCCGATGTGCCGGGTAACAACGAGGTCACAGACCTGGTCGAAGTGCAATTCAAGAACACTCGCAAGGGCTATTTTCACAATTGCGAGAACCTGCCCTTGAAGAAAGGCGACATCGTGGCTGTGGAGTCCAATCCCGGACACGATATCGGCGTGGTGTCGCTGACTGGCAAACTTGTGCCGTTGCAGATGAGGCACGCCAACTTGAAGTCTAACGAGGAGATACGTAAGATATACCGTCTGGCAAGACAGAACGATATGGAGCGTTATGCTGAGGCAAAGGCACGCGAGCACGACACGATGATACAGAGTCGCCAGATAGCCAAGGACCTCGGCCTCGAGATGAAAATAGGCGATGTGGAGTATCAGGGCGACGGCAATAAGGCTATCTTTTACTATATTGCTGATGGGCGCGTAGATTTCCGCCAGCTCATCAAGGTGCTGGCCGATACCTTCCATGTGCGCATCGAGATGAAGCAGATAGGTGCACGTCAGGAGGCAGGACGCATCGGTGGCTTCGGGCCTTGCGGACGCGAGCTCTGTTGCGCCGGATGGCTCAAGAACTTCCAGAGCGTCGGCACGGGTGCCGCGCGTTTCCAAGACCTGAGCCTCAATCCGCAGAAATTGGCGGGACAATGTGCCAAACTCAAGTGCTGTATAAACTACGAGGTGGATCAGTATGTTGAGTCCTTCCGCAAACTACCTCCCCGCGACACGATGCTCTACACGCAGGATGCCGAATACTATCTCTTCAAGTCCGACATCCTGGCGCAACTCGTCACGTACTCCACAGATAATCGTAATGCGGCCAATCTTGTTACCATTAGTGCTGAGCGTGCAAATGCTATCATCGAGATGAACCAGCGTGGCGAGAAACCCGTTTCGCTTGAAGAAGGTGGCCGTAAGGAGCCAGAGCGTCCCCTTGACCTTGCAGCACAGGAAGACCTCAACCGCTTTGACAAGAAAAAGCACAAAAAGAAGAAACACAAGAATAAGGAGAAAGCGAAGAGTGAAGAGTGAAGAATCTGCTACCGCGCGAACAATTTTTACTTTCCTCCCTCTTAAAGGGGGGGGCTTCCTTTTCGGCCGTCGAGCGTTACTTTGGGAGTCGTTGTTTCTTCTGCTCGCTTCTTGCGTCAGCGGTACGGCGTTTCACAGCTACAAGCCTTTGCCGGCAGAAGGGTGGGAGAGGTGCGATACTGTCTGCTTCGACCTACCGCAAGCCGTTGCGGATTTCAAAGGAACACTTACCATCGGACTTCGAACGGTTGCTCACGTAGGCATGCAGGACATTGTCCTAGCTGTGGAGCAATGTGACGAGTCTACAGTAATCTGCCGTTGTGACACGATACGCTATCCGTTGACGGACACAGAAGGCGAAGCTTTGACTCCTGGTGTCAACAACCATCAGTACGAGACACAGCACCTGCCCGTCAGCATGAAGAAAGGAAAAGGCGGCTCTGTACGCATCCATCATCTCATGACGCCAGAAACGGTGCGGGGCATCACAGAGCTCGGCATCAAGATTAGTTTCTGAGTACTAAGCTACTCCAAAAGTTAGTAGAAAAAGTTTTTTCCCTTAAGAATAAATGTCTTCATTCCTAAGTGGAAATGTCGTTCCAAATCGTCGGACACAAGTTCCAAACCTTGAAACTTGTGTTTCGAGCCTTGGAACATAGATTTCAAGGCGTGGAATAGAAAATGCTCCTAGGTTGAAAAACTTTTTCTCCCTAGGTCAAGAAGATTATCTCCCCAGGCCAGGAAGATTTTCTCTTAGACGTAAGGAGATAGTTTCTGAATAAAAAGAAGCCCCGAGGACTCTGCTGTAATGCAAATCCTCGGGGCTTATTATAGCTTTTCCACCTTCTATCATTCCCCTCTCCTTGGAGAAGGGTAGGGGTGGACTGGTGAAGGTTTATTCCTCGCCCCAAATGTCCCAACTTTCACTTTCCTTGGTGAGGGCTTGTCCGCCGTCAACAGTAACGTCGCTGTTAATAGGTAGGCTTTCGGCCAGCATCTGAGCTGCCTGTGCCTCTTCAATCTGCATTGCAGGTGCAAAATACTTTTTCATATTCTTATATATTATTATTAT
>JAGCNQ010000144.1 GCA_017645845.1 Bacteroidaceae bacterium | reverse complement strand
TACTCGCTGTCGCGAAGGATTATAGCCTTCTTGACTTTATCTTTACCCGTCGTGTCGTTTGTTCTAGTTATCACATCATAAGCTTCATCAGAATAAGCATATACATAGTTGCCGGCAAGCCAGCAGTTCTTAAATTCAACTTGGTCGCACGTCCCATTGTAGTAATTGGTGTGTATCATACCCTTGCCGCTTTCCATCAGGATGTGCGAATCATAGATAGTAACACTTCCTTTCTTGTGCGAAATGCAGTAATCACCCTGTGCTGTCAACCTCAAATAAGGGAAGTTCCTGATGGTAAGCGGTGCAGCCACGTCACTAGCACCTCGGTTGCTGTAGATGGTTTCTTTATCATCACCTATGGCTTTAACATGCATTTCTACTTTGGTGCTGGCCGAACCGTCCACTATGGTCCACGCGTCGTATTTTATGATATTTTCCGTGCTGAAGAGTATGCACTCACCTTTGAAGACGATGGTCAGGCCGGACACGCTCTTGTTATAGACCACCTGCTTACCGTGGCTGGCCGATTGAATCTTCACATTGTCGAACGTGAGCGTCTGTGTGTTGGGCGTGTAGGTAATGGTTCCTGTAGCGCCCGAGACGAGAGAACTGGCTGGCCATGACCCGGTACTGCCGCTTGCTACGTTTGGCTTTATGCCGAGGAGTTCAAAGCCATTGTCTGCCCATGCGTTGCCTATCGCAAGACACATGAACAAAATGAGAGAGTAAAACTTTTTCATAATAAATGAAATTTAGAGGGGATATGTTCGTTTTTAAGGTTATAGATGTTTTGCATTATTTGTCGGAAAGGAAACAAAAAAAACGTGGACTCCATCGTCTACGTTCTTTTCGGGTATCGCCAAACACCCAACACAGCATATACGAGTAAAAGTCCACGCCGATCAACGTGGTTAATAAGCTTTTCTCCCTGTGTGTTCTGTTATTTGGCGAATTAGGAAAGAACAAGAATCAAGCTGACGTTTTCTTTATTTCTAAATCCCTTTTATTTGGTCATAGGCACATACTTTTTGCATTACCTGACTGCAAATATACAATTTCTTTCTGAAACGGCAATTATTTTTTCAGGAAAAATAGCGGGCACAACAGATTAATAAGTGAAAAACGGGGGCGGATTATACGTGTCATTAGAAACAGCCATATACATCTACGGTAGAAGGATTACTATCCCATGAAAGGAGGGTTACCATTCCTATGCACGGAGCTATACTATTCCTATGCATGGAGCTATACTATTCCTATGGCGGTAGGAATAGTATAGCTATGAAGGTAGGAATGGGAGGCTCGCCTCTGAGCGACGCTACGCGAGGGGGAAATCGTTGCTACGCGAGGGAACACTTGCAGCCTCGCGAGGGTACACTTGCAGCTACGCGAGGGAGTAAAAGCTTGTTTCGCAGAAAGAGAAAGGCCGTTTCTCTCACAGCAAAAGGCCGTTTCACAAAAGCTACCATTTATTTTTTTTCGATTTTAATATCACTATATCACACTCGTTGATTTTCAGAGAATTATGGTGTGATATTGTGATATTAAATTGCGATTTGGGGTCAAAAAAGGGAGCAGATTTAGTTCCTGTACGGAGAAAAAATTATTGCTCCGAAGAGAAAAAATATTTCCCGTGCGGAGGAAAAAGTTTAAGAGGTTTAAGAAAGACAGGAGCTATTTCGTTATTTCACCGCGGAGGTTGCTGTTCATCATCTCACGAATCTGCTCCTTCGGCAGTTTGTGACCCAACAAGAACATCAGCTTGGTGATGGCGCATTCGGGGGTGCTGTCATAACCGCTCACCACTCCTGCCTGCATCAACGGCAGACTGGTCTCATACAGTCCCATGTGGACGCACCCTGCCTGGCACTGGGTGATGTTGACCATGAGAAGCCCCCTGTCGTTGGCATCCCGGAGCTCCTCTTGGAACCACTTCAGCTGAGGTGCGTTTCCTGCGCCATAGGTGCGTATCACGACCGCCTTGAGGCCAGGGATGTTCAGCACGGAATGCACCAGACTCTGCTGTATGCCTGGGAAAAGTGTCAGCACCACCACATCGGAAGCCACGAGATAGTGAGGCTTGAAAGGCTTGCTCGGGTCGGGTTTCCTGATGGCTGCCTCGTTGAACTTGATGTGCATCCCCACCGTTGCCAAGTCGGGGTAGTTGAACGAGCGGAAGGCATTGAACTGCTCGGCGTTGATTTTGGTGGTCCTGTTGCCGCGCATCAGCTTCTCCTTGAAATAGATGCATACCTCGGGCACAATGGGGGAGCCGTCCTCGTGCCGGGCAGCGGCAATCTCGATGGCTGTAATCAGGTTCTCTTTCCCGTCTGTCCGCAAGGTTCCGATTGGCAGTTGCGAACCGGTCAAAATCACGGGCTTGCCCAGGTTCTCGAGCATGAAACTGAGGGCAGAAGCAGTATAAGCCATTGTGTCCGTGCCGTGCAGGATGACAAAGCCGTCGAAGCGGTCGTAGGTATCTGCGATAATCCGGACCAGACGGGCCCAATGCCCCAGTCCCATATCGCTGGAATCGATGGGAGGGTCGAAGGTACAGGCATGAATTCTGTAGTCAAAGCGCCTCAGCTCGGGAACCTCGTCGAGAATCAGGTCGAAGTTAAAGTTCTCCAGAGCCCCTGTCTCGGGATTCTCCCTCATGCCTATGGTGCCGCCCGTATAGATGAGAAGCACGCTGGGCCGGCGTGTCATTGAGGTTTGTATCCCCATATCGAATAGTATTGTGGACAACCATACATGCAAAGACCATACTTCTTATATACGGCCCTCCTGCGGAGACCAGTCCAACCTGGTCTTTGGTACAGAACCTCCCGACTGAACTGGTCACTCATATAATAGAAGCGGATTGGGTGCGTAAGTTGTGACTCAAGGCGCTCTATGAAGCGGATGAGGAACTCTTTCGCAAAGGGACGGAAGATATAGATGATTGTATATTCGTTGTACTCCTGCTCCAATGCGTTACCCTCAATCAGCCTTACGCGGTCTTCGGGGTATCGTTTCAACCATTTCCGCGCCACTCCTGCCACGAACGGGTCAAGCTCAATTCCTGTGCACTTGCCGGGAAGATTCTTGCCAATCCACCAAGCCAACACGCGTCCCTTGCCACAACCGATATCCACGAAATGGTCCTCGGCGGTAAACTTTGTGTCCTTGAAGACCTCGTCGAGATTCCAATAGCAGGTGGGTGCATAGTGATTGCCACCCTCTATGTTGGTATCTCTCCGCCGGGAAAGGTTACACCCGCATATCCGTTTGTCACGAGCTCCGTCGATTAAACGAACAATCCGATAAGTGACATACACATAGATACGACTCGGATGCTTGATATACTCTAATATCTTTTCAAACTTACTCTTTCCCATACATTAGTATTAATAGTTTCTTTGTTAATAGAATTAGTAATAATTGATGCAAAATTATAAAAAAGAATGCTTACAAAGGGCGGAATATGGAATATTTTTTGTACATTTGCACCATTATGAAGCAAAAAGTACTATTTCTGCTGCTCCTCATAGCAGCTACAGCAATGGGGCAGAATCCCAAAAGAGAGTTCCGAGGTGCCTGGATTCAGGCCGTCAACGGACAGTTCCAGAACATCGGTCGCGACCGGATGCAAACAATGCTCTCCAGTCAGCTGGACGACCTGCAGAAAGACGGCATCAATGCCATCTTCTTTCAGGTGCGTGTGGAGGGCGATGCACTTTATCAAAGTTCGATAGAACCTTGGAGCCGCTACCTGACAGGTCAGCAAGGTATGCCCCCTAACCCATACTGGGACCCCCTGCAATGGATGATTGAACAATGCCATGCACGTCAGATGGAGCTGCACGCATGGATTAATCCCTACCGCGCCAAAACGAAAGGCACCACGGCACTGGCCTCGAGTCATGCATACTCGCGCTACCCAGACCGCTTCTTCGACTACGACGGACTGCTTATCTTCGACCCAGGACGCCCCGAAAACCGCGACTATATATGCCAGGTGGTGCGCGACATCGTGAAACGTTACGATGTGGACGGCATCCATATAGATGACTACTTCTACCCCTACCCCGTTGCCGGCGTTGCCATTCCGGACGACGCTTCCTACAATGCTTATGGCGGCGGAATGAACCGAAACGACTGGCGCAGACAGAACGTCAACAAGTTCATGCAACAGATGTGCCAGCAGATTCGTCAAGTGAAACCTTGGGTGAAGTTCGGCGTTTCGCCCTTCGGCATCTATCGCAACCAGCGCAACGACCCCAAAGGCAGCGCGACCAACGGTCTCCAGAACTACGATGATCTCTATGCCGACGTACTGGAATGGATACGTCAGGGTTGGGTGGACTACAACATCCCGCAGATTTACTGGGAGATAGGCAACCAGCTTGCTGACTACGAGACGCTCATCCGCTGGTGGAGTGCCAATGCCGGCGAGCGTCCTCTCTTCATCGGACAGGACGTCAACCGCACCGTGAAATATACAGACCCCACCAACCCCAACCAGCATCAGATGCATCGCAAGTACCAACTGCAGCGCTCATTGCCCGGCATCCACGGAAGCTGCCAATTGTATGCTGCAGCTGTCTGCGAGAACCCGGGTAATTATCAGGATGTCCTGCGTCAGGTGTACCACAGCACACCTGACCTGCAGCCACAGATGCCCTGTATTGACCACAAGGCCCACGGAAAACCTCGCAAAACTGCTATTATTTTGACCGACGACGGGCCTATGC
>JAGCNQ010000143.1 GCA_017645845.1 Bacteroidaceae bacterium | reverse complement strand
TTTATTGGAAACACCTTGAAAACAAGCTTTCAGAAGTGCTTCGAACAAATATAAACTTATCATCTACATTAACTTTTATCTGTGGAATCCGTGAAATCTGTGAGAGATATGAAGTATGAGGGCTGAAGGCTTATGAAAGCGTGCTTTCAATACCTTTAAGCAAAACAAAACCCATCATCAATATGAAATTGTATCTGTGTAAATCTGGTTAATCCCTGGTCATTTAAATGTACTCGATTAATCGGAAAGTTCATTCTGAATATACACTCCAATCAGACAAGATTTGGCACACCAGCCAATTCATTTTGTATATATTGCAAGCTGGCTATCTTCGCCTTAGTTTCCTCGAGGTTCAGGCGGTAGGTGTTGTCGGAGTTGAATTCTTCGATAGTAGCACGTTTGGTGTCGCCATCTTTGAAATACTTGTCATAATTGAGGTCTCGGTTGTCTGCCGGAACACGGTAGAAATTACCCATATCCTCGGCCTTGGCACATTCTTCTTTGGTGAGGAGGGTTTCGTACATCTTCTCGCCGTGGCGGATGCCAATGACCCGAATCTCGGGACCGGAAGAGTTTAAGGAGTTTAAGGCGCTACCATATTGGTGTTTGAAGAGTTCGCATACTGCTTCGGCTTGGGTCTGGATGGTGCAGGCCGGGGCTTTCTGAACAAGGATGTCACCATTCTGTCCATGCTCAAAAGCAAAGAGCACCAAATCCACCGCTTCTTCGAGACTCATGATGAAACGTGTCATATTAGGCTCTGTCAATGTAACCGGGTTACCCTTGCGAATCTGGTCAATCCACAATGGAATCACCGAACCACGGGAACACATCACATTGCCATAACGTGTGCAGCATATCTTGGTATTACCGCTATAACGGCTCTTTGCCACAGCTATCTTCTCCTCAATGGCCTTGGTAATGCCCATAGCATTGATTGGATAAGCAGCCTTGTCAGTGGAGAGGCAAATCACGCACTTCACACCAGCATCAATAGCTGCATCAAGGGTATTATCTGTGCCTATCACATTTGTCTTGACAGCCTCCATGGGGAAGAACTCGCAAGAGGGCACTTGCTTCAATGCTGCAGCATGGAACACATAATCAACGCCTTGCATTGCATATTTCAGCGTACTCCTGTTGCGTACGTCGCCAATATAAAACTTAATCTTGTTCGCTACCTCAGGCATACGGGCCTGGAAGTCGTGCCGCATGTCGTCCTGTTTCTTCTCATCGCGGGAGAAGATACGGATCTCTCCGATATCGGTTTTGAGGAAGCGGTTAAGTACTGCATTACCGAAACTTCCCGTGCCACCGGTGATGAGGAGGACTTTGTCTTTAAATAAACTCATATTTCAAAAATTTTATTTCATTCAATTTTATTTTCGAACACGAATCGTACGAATCTAACGAATTAAATCACAATGCGTTCGTATTGTAGTTCGTTGGCATAGCAAAAGTTTAATAGCAAACCTAATTTATGTCCAGTGGCATGAAGGTAATTATAGACCTGAGACCGGTGAGCGTCATCAAGTTCGCTTACCGCCTTCAGTTCAACGATTATCTTCCCAAAGCATACAAAGTCTGTTTTATAGGTTTGCTTTAGCTCTATGCCGTCGTAATAAATCTTTAGTTCTTTCTCTCTTTCGTAAGGTATTCCCTGACGTTTGAACTCAATCTCTAACGCTTCCTGATATACCGCTTCAAGGAAGCCTGGGCCAAGGGTGTTGTACACCTTAAAGGCCGCACCAACTATCTTATAGCTTTCTTCTTTGTTGATTATCATATTATATTTTGAACACGAATTATACTAATCTTACGAATTGTATTAGATGACAATCATGGCTATGATTCTTTGCTGCAAAGGTTGATATTCTTTTGAAGCGTTTTAATTATTCGTGTTATTCGTGAGATTCGTGTTCGTTTAAATTTCCTTGCGCCAGACCATCTTGTTCACCACGCCAACGTAGGACTGGATGATGCGGACCACCTTGGTGGAAACATTTTCGTCCACATAGTCTGGTACGGGAATTCCCTGATGACCATCGCGAATGAGTTCCACTGCTACGTCCACACTCTGCAGAAGGCCTTTGGTGTCGATACCACTGAGTACGAAGCAACCTTTATCCAGTGCCTCGGGACGCTCTGTGCTGGTACGAATGCACACGGCAGGGAACGGATGACCAACACTGGTGAAGAAAGAACTTTCCTCGGGCAGGGTACCGCTGTCGCTCACTACGGCAAAAGCGTTCATCTGCAAGCAGTTATAATCATGGAAGCCCAGAGGCTCATGCTGAATGACCCTTTCGTCCAACTTGAATCCAGTTGCCTCCAATCTCTTGCGGCTACGAGGATGACAGCTATATAAAACTGGCATGTCATACTTCTCAGCCATCTTGTTAATAGCGGTAAAAAGACTCATGAAGTTCTTCTCTGTATCGATATTCTCCTCTCTATGCGCAGAGAGCAGGATATACCTGTGCGGCTCAAGCCGCAGTTGAGAGTTGAGAGTTGAGAGTTGAGAGTTAATCTTCTCAAATACTTTCGAAGCTTTTATTTCCTCCAGATTATTGTGCAGGACTTCGGCCATCGGGGAGCCCGTCACATAGGTCCGTTCTTTAGGCAAGCCACAGTCTGCCAGATAACGGCGTGCATGTTCAGAATAGGCCATGTTCACATCGCTGATGATATCCACGATACGGCGATTTGTTTCCTCTGGCAGACATTCATCCTTGCAACGGTTACCGGCTTCCATGTGGAAGATGGGGATATGTAAACGCTTTGCACCAATCACACTAAGGCAGCTGTTTGTATCTCCCAGCACCAGGACAGCATCCGGCTGGACCTCCACCATCAGTTGGTAGCTCTTGGCGATGATGTTTCCCATTGTCTCACCGAGGTCAGCCCCCACAGCTTCCATATAGATGTCGGGATCTTTCAACTTCAGATCTTTGAAGAATACCCCGTTGAGGTTATAGTCATAGTTCTGCCCAGTATGTGCTAGCAGACAATCAAAATACTCCCTGCATTTGTTAATGACAGCGGCAAGCCTGATTATCTCAGGTCTTGTGCCCACTATGATAAGGAGTTTTAATTTGCCATTGTTTTTAAATGATGCCATGAGAGGTTATGGTTTATGGGTTAGAGGTTCTTGGATGCTCTAGCACCAAGGCGCGATTATAGTCGCGGAACTCGGATGCTTTAGCACCGAGGCGCGCTGATAAGGCGCGGAGAGCGGTTAGGGGTTAGCGATGAGCGGTGAGCGGTTATTTTTTTTGAACACGGATTGCACGGATTGACACGGATGATTTTGTATTTTTATGTAGATGACAATCCCTTAGGATTGCTTTATTCAAGAATAAAGGTTATATTTCCCCGGAAGATGATTTAAAGCAAGCTTTAATAAGATCTTCAGACAAAATAGGACTCATCATCTACATAAAATCTAGTCTGTGAGAACTATTATCTGTGTATATCTGTGTATATCTGGTAGATTCGTGGTCGATGAAATAGTTTAAGGCATGGCATGTTTTTTTTCGCTAAGACATGTCATACCCATCTGAAAAACGTGAGGATATTAAATTAGAATTCGACTTGAAGCGAGGGGTTCCATTCTGTATTGATGGTAATGGTAACGCCTTCTTTGCCTATTTCGTCTGCGATGTAACTGTATGGAAGATGGGTGATGTGGTTCTGCTTCATGGGCACATCGAATGTGCATTCACGAAGCACATTATCGCTACGATCGTAGAATGTCACCTTCAAACGGATTGTCCCTTCTATGTTGTGCAGGAATGTATAAAGGTCGAACTGTTTTTGGCCGGATGTCAGACTGAAAGTTTGCTCCTGTTTGCTGTTTACACATCCCAGACCTGTCCTTGCATCGAATGCACCGCTACCGCCAGTGTAGTAGAACTTTATCTTGTTGGCATCCGCGGGATAATCGTCTGTGATAAAAAACCGACAAAGCGAAACAATACGGTTGAGTTTCAAATCCAACTTCACCGGATCCTTTCCAATCTTGAGCGTATCATCATAGCAGAAGAATGTATCCGTGAATCCCTGAGTATTGGTGAACTGTATCTTGGCAGGATTGGTCATTGTGGGATTCCCACTACTGCTGTGCGCCAAGACCACCAGTTGATAGTCGCCTTCCTCGAGTTGGAAGGAGGCAGAGCCGAACCCGATATTACCGACCTGCTGGTTCACCTGCTTTACCCGAGTACCCAGCGTATTGTAAACAGCAAAGTTCAAACGGGTACAGGCATCAGCAAGCTCTGTCCGTGTATAAGCCAAGAACGGAGTATTCTCAATCTGAGAAACGTTGATGGTGAGATTGCCACTGGACGTTGTTTCTGGAGCGACATCCTCGTCCAGATTTATTTTCTGGCAAGAGAACAATGCCCAGAGAACGCAAAGCGGCAATAAAGCTGTTCTTAATCTCAGCATAAAGGCAATTACTTAAGCTATGCAGTTGGTTTGACTGTTCGAATGTCTCGAACCCTATTGATGAAGGTGCCAAGGATTTGTGGGCAGTCGGGATGGTTTTTGCGATAAGCCTTTACGGCATCACGCAAACGGGGGTCACGGGTACTGACAAAGAGGGCAAGCATCATGTAGGCATCAGAAAATGAAGAATGAAAAGTTAAAAGTGAAGAATCTGTTTCATGCAGCCAGTTCTGGAGTTGGGTCTGGTAATGTTCGCAGGCTTCTTTATCGGAGAGAAGCGCTGCACATATCAGCATCAGAGATGTGAAGCGTTTGCGGTCGTCTTCATCTTCAATCTGGATATCAGCGTATGAATAAAGGCGGCGCAGTCGGGAAGTGTCTTTATCATTGAGCATGGAACATTGAGCATTTGACACTGTTTTCTTAAATCTATGGCCAAGAAGAATTGACACTTCGTTCTCGAAATTCCGGATGAGGTCACCTGTGATAAGTTGTTCGGTAACTTTATCAGCAAAGATGACATCGCCATCGTGAAGGTCATCAAAACTAACACTCTTTGTCTGTCCCAGGAAGTTAAAGGAAACCCGGATGCTGACTCTATCCTTTTTAAGTTTGATACGCTCAATGATGCCTGGATGGTTCTCCCAGTTTTTTATTTTCAGCAGCACTTTGTTGCCGACCTGCATCTCTCGCAAAGGTGTTATTGGCACACCGAAGAAAACTTTCAACTGGCTGTTGTAAATCAAATCCCTTAACTGCTGGTATTCCTTATCGGAAATCAAGATTTTATCGCCCGCCCTGTTGCGATAATGATAGAGGCGATACTGCGTCAGGGTGTTCCAATCGGAGGAAACAATCTCTCGAATCCGCTTCTCGGAAGCACTGATGAAAACGAAATAATGAAAGACGCTGCGTAATCCGTTCGAGGCATCTGGACGCATATAGAGATAGGGCACATAGTACTCGAAAGGTTCCAGCTGATACCCTGCAGCTATCTGCTCTCGTTTCAATAACTCGCCCTTACTCTCTTTTTCGAGCATGGTCTCAATCAACTGGGGATTGTGATGCATCATCACATACCACCTCTTTTCACAGTTCATAGTGCATAGTCCATAGTTCATAGTGCACAAGGCATTGCATAGTTCTCTTTCCTCCCTTTCCCTTGCAAATGGTGGAAGTGCTTTATTTACCCGTGGCACCCATATCCTTCAGAGCCCTGAGAAACTTACCGAGGCAAGAGTCTCTTCCGAGGCTGGATAGCCTGTCTTGAAAAAGCGTAACACATCCCATTCGCGAGACGCGCGCACTAATTCGCCCGCAAATTTACGAAAAATAATTGTAATCATAGCCCATTTTGCATTTTATTTTGTTTTATATATATAAAACGCGGAGTTTCAGCCATGAATAAGAGAGTCATTTTGCGGGAAATAGGCGGATAAATGGGGGAATTAATAATTTAACACCTCCAACGGAGTTTTGAAATTTCTCTAAATAGGGGGCAGACCCTGTCTGATTTAATTAAATTAAATAATTTATTTTAAACGATTAACTTTAGAAGTTAACCGTTGATGTTTCCTCCCAATCGGTTTCAACCAGAAAGGTAGATGTGGTGGGAGAAGAGAACATACCGCCCCGGAGAACGGTCACACGGTTACGCTTGAAAGGCACATTCTCCACAACCTTTGTGAAGAATACTGAGTTGCCATCATCCAACAACTGGAGCGTGACGTTCATGTTCTGCTCGTTGGCAGTCAAGAACACATAGCTACCTACGTCAATCGAACTGCCAACGGCCGAGTTAATGGTATTCGTCACTGTGAAACCAGTGTTGCTTGTGGCAAATCCCGTGGTGGGATTGAAAGCCTTGCCACCTGCACCATATGTAATCCTGAGTTTGGAAACACCTGAAGGACGTACATCAGTGCTTTGGATAGCAAGTTTGGCCATAATACGGTTCAACGTTACGGTCAGACTCAGCGGTGTACCGCTTGAGACATTGACACTCCTTGTGGAAGCAAACGTCTCACGGGCAAATTCGCCAGTGTATGCCGCCTCGGTAGGACTGGTGAGCGTAAAGACATCTCCATCCTTATTGCCTCGTGCGACAACCACCATGGTGTAGCTGCCCATGGCAAGGTTGCACGTGAACTCACCGAAAGTGGTGTATGTAGAAGCATCATCTTTCGTTTGGTTCGCCTTGTACACCTCTGTGCCATTCACATCATAGAAAGCCAATGTGATGACTTTCACACCCGAGTAGTCTGCTACATCTTGAGCAGCCCGTGTGCTGGGGAGCTCTTCCTGAGTGACGTTGAAACCATCCACGAGAACGCGGACTGGAATCAGCTCTTTATTGACATCTACGTCAATATTTTTGTTGCTGCAACCCGTTGCAACAACAAGCAGGATAAGACCTGCAAAAAGGTTTTTAAACATAATAATTCTATAATTTATGACAGGGTCTGCCCCCACCATAAATTAAACGAATATTACATTTAAATAATTTTAAATTTTAAAGCAAAATAAGTCTAAAAAGGGTGTTTTTGTAGTAATAATGTGTTTAGAGTGTAAATTTTATCATTTAACTAACACTTTTTTGCCATTACGGACGACTATGCCCTTCCTTTGTTGAACATTGGTCATTGAGGATTGACCATTGATCTTACGGCCACTGAGGTCATACACCTCATCTTGAATTCCGGATTTTGATTCTTGTATTGATTCTATTCCATCATAGAAATCGGGCAGAGGTTGATAGTAGAGAGCAAAATTGTCGAAACAGCACCAGTTGTCGTTGCCGCCAGTATCGCTTTTGAGTCCGAACTTCAGCGTTCCCTTTTCAGACAGCGTATATTCTATCTCATTCAGATAGCACCCTTCTGCAAAGCGGATACCAGCAGCACGCATACTATGCGGATAGCCATTCCGATTGTCCACAGAGCCATATTGAGATGCATCGGGCCATGTTTCCGAATACAGTGACTTCACCTTCACCATTCCGTCGTTCACATAGAGGTATGCCTGGATGTTTTCTGTCCCTGACCGATAAGCAGCTCCGCCATCGTTGCCTCCCGTTCTGTACAGCGCATTACACTTGACCGTATAGACGCCAGGCTTCATGTTTGAGAGGGATTGATTGAGATCGAATGGTTTGTTATATTCCTCGCCACATCCGTCGCGGTAGGTCGGTTCTCCCTGCCATCCGTCCTTAGTTGAGAAATCATAGTTGGCGATGAACAGTGTCATGTCGAGATATTCACCCTCCTTGGGTACAGCGCCCGCAGCTTTCAAATATGTTGTAACAGCCGATTTCAGGGTACTCAGTGAGCTGTTCGCTGCTGTCAATGTGTTTGCCTTTGAAAGCGCTGCATCGCATTTCTTTATCTTTGAAACAAACGATGTGAGAGCCGTAGATTCCATACTTACTTCCACATTTTTCTCGGCATAGTTTCTCCAGAACTGATATTCTTCACAGACCGGAATCACCTGACTGATAGTATTCTGCAAGTTTCTGGCTTTATTGACAAGCGTCTTTATCTCACTATCAGAAAGACTACCCGATGCAGCCTTTTCCTGCAGATTTGCGATATCCTGACGCAACCTATCTGTCAGCAGAGTGTTGCGGGCCATTACCTCCAGCTGCATCAATGTCTCTTCTAATTGACGAGTCAAAATAGTGTTCTCCCCTACTTTCTCTATGCTCACGTAATCCACATTCGGCATCCAGCCGTTCTCATTGTACAGCTCGATGCTATTGGAACCAGCCTTCAGATGGAGGGTCATATTGTACTCTTTGAAAGAACTCCAACTATCGGTTTTCACACTAACAGTACCCACTACTTCACCATTCAGTACAACAGTAAACGGGCGGCTTTCCTGCGAGGTAGCACTAAAGTGAGCCGTATAGTCAGCCTCTTCTATTACCCAAACATCTTTCCATAGCAGCGAGTTACTGCGTTTTCCACCCAGCCAGCCAACAAAAGCTCCACCGCTGGCCGATGAATTGGTCTCGTAGATAGCCGTTCCAATGGCCTGGTTGTTGTAAATTTCCTGATAGTCATGCAGGAAAGCCGTCTCAGCCTCGTAGATATAGCGTTCCAACCGGGTTTCGGCTTCCAACTTATAGATACGTGTAGCATGAGGGGGCACTATAACGGACAAACCACCTTCCTTCTCTCCCAGGTCTTGATGTTCGAACAAATCACGCACCTTTACCTTACCACCCAGATCTACTTCACTGAAGCTGACGCACATCTCCACTTCCCTGTCCGAAGGATTGTAGAGTGCCACAGCACGCGTTTTTCCATGTAGTGCCAGGATGTCCTTCACCAAAACGTATGTCTCGCCAATATGTTGCACCACGTATGCCTGTAAGCCCAATGGGTCCTGGTTCAGGGCAATGAGTTCCGGGTTCTTCAGGAGTGCAAGCGGACGTTCCTTGATGGTAGCCATATTACAGCCGATGAGCAGAGGGCTCGACATGATGCACCACATACCAAAGTGTGTCTTGTCCTCCTCTTCTGACATCGAACGTCCCACCTCGAGCATATCCATGTCATTGTAGCAGCCATCATAACAGTAAGCCGACATATAGAGGTTCTCAGCCAGGATGCCCTTCACAGAAGCCCAGCCGTCATAAATATCGCCTGTGGTTCGCCAAGAAGTAGAGATGTCGTGGCACCAAGTACCAGGATAAGCCCAGCGGCAGAGGTTATAACGTACATTTTTGCCCGTATTTACAATCGCATTATGTATGGCCGTATATTGCTCCTGCTCGTTCAGGTCGAGATGTCTGCCCCCGCAATAATCGACCTTGATGAAATCGAACTCCAGTTCCTTAAAGTAGTAGTCAGCATCCACCTGTTCATAACCATAGAATCCCACATTGGTATTCTTTGTGTCACCATTGCTGAGGCTACCGCATGTACAATCCCCAGCATCGCTATATATACCCGCCTTCAGGCCTTTGGAGTGAATGTAGTCACTTACCACCTTCAAGCCGTGGGGGAAGCGCTGGGGATGGATGCGCACCTTGCCTGCCGATGTGCGGCCATACTGAAAACCGTCATCGATATTGATGTACTGATAGCCCGCATCCTTCAGTCCCTGAGAGACCATTGCATCGGCCTGACCTTTTATGATATCTTCCGAGATGTTAACAGCGAATGTGTTCCACGAACTCCACCCCATTGTGGGTGTTTCAATTTGTGCATTCAAACAGAATGTATGACACAAAAGTGCAATAGTAAAGAGATTCTTTTTCATTATAGTAGTAATTATTTAAGTGTAAAATTATTGGACGATAAACCAGGGGTTATGCAGATCCGGCTTGTTGTAGGTCAAAGGCTGGCCTGTCTTGGCATTCACAACCATCTTCCCTGCAGCACGGGCAATAGCATCGCCAGCGGCAGTGTCCCATTCCATAGTGGGAGCCAGACGAGGATAGACATCGGCTGTCCCCTCTGCCACAAGGCACAGCTTCAGACTGCTGCCACCACTCACGAGTCGAATGTCACCAAATTTCAGGCGCATCTGACTGATATATTCCTCGGTTTCAGGACTCATGTGCGAACGGCTGGCAACAATGGTAAAAGTACTATGTTCTAACAAAGGAACAAGGGGCAGGGAGCAGGGGGCAGAGGACAAAGGGCCAGAGGCATTCTCTTGTTTCCAAGCGCCTTCGCCCACAATGCCTGTATAAAGTACTTCAGTAGCCGGCAGATATATAACGCCAAGAGTTGGCGAGCCATCCTCTACAAGGGCAATATTGACCGTAAACTCGCCATTCTTCTTGATGAATTCCTTTGTTCCATCAAGAGGGTCAACCACCCAAACTTTGTGCCAGGCTTTGCGTTCCTCGTAAGACAGGTGCGCCCCCTCCTCGCTGAGGATAGGAATACCCGTCTGGGCCAGATGGCGAATGATGCAATTATGCGCAGCTTTATCAGCAAGTGTCACAGGACTATTGTCAGTTTTTTTCTCAATACCGAAGTCCTGTTGGGGGTCGAGGTAGATACGCATAATCTCCCGACCAGCCTCGAGAGCAGCGTTAATGGCAAGATTAAGAAATTTACTATTTATCAATTTACGATTTATTTGTTATTTCAGGATTGCCTTTGCAAAAGCCTTTTAGAGCATTTTGAGGGCCAGTTTGATGACACGTTCTACGGGAGCATCCGGTTCGTCGGTGAGGATTTTCTGCACCGCTTTGTGGGCTGGAGCAGGACTGAACCCAAGCATCGTAAGCGCAGCAACAGCCTCGTCCATAACCTCTTTGTTAACACTAACAGTTGAAGAGTTGACACATTGACCAGCTGACAAGTCTATGCCAAGAGAGCCAATCTTGTCTCGCAGGTCCACAATGATACGCTGTGCTACTTTTGGGCCAATGCCTTTTACTGATTTAAGCATCTTGTCGTTGCCTTCACTGATAATACCGGCCAGTTCGTTTACCGTCATTGATGAGAGAATCACCCGAGCAATGCTAGCTCCGATGCCGCTCACACTGGTCAGCAGCAGGAACAACTCACGCTCGGCCCGTGTACTGAAACCCCAGAGCTGGTAGGCATCCTCGCGGATAGACTCGGTAATCCACAGCTTCACCTCCTGTTTGCCCTGAATGGCGGAGAAGGTATTCAGAGAGATATTCACGCCATACCCTACCCCATGACACTCGACTACAGCAAGCGCAGGCGTCAGGTCGGCAAGAGTTCCTTTTAAATATTCAATCATCGCTGCTTTGTTTATTAGTTTACAGTTTAAGAGTTTAAGATTTAGTGAAGCAAAGATACAAAATAATTCAAAAATCACAATTCGGAATACAAATTTATAAGCCTTATTGAAACAAAAACAGAAAAAAAATCATCAAAATACCTTCATATATACAATAAAAGATGTTTCGCGTACGTTACTAAATAAGTATGAGCGCACGCAAAATCATATTAGCTCTTGCTGTACTGCTGGCCATCAACATGCTGGCAGCAATGGAGCTGGGAGCAGGAAACATGGAGCAAGAGACGCCTTTTGCTCCAGTTGATACTGTCTCCAATGGCAAGCCTCGCTATTCCGTACGCAAGACAGGAACAGAAGACACTAAGTCCCTTCGCAAGAAGACTGCCGACCTGCAAGACCCTGATAATCTGAGGACCGAAGTCATCTATGATGAGAAAGACAACACCTACACTATTGGTACCTCTTTCTCCGGCTCGGGTGATGCTGCCGGTAAAGGGGCAACAGGAACCAGGGGACAAGGAACAACTGGTAGGAGCCAAGGATCAGGGACTAGGGGGCAAGGAACAGGAAGCACACCGGGCTCAGCCTCATCAACAGGAGCAGCCGGAGCCACATCGGGCAGCATCCTACCCGGCAGATCGGGTTTCACACTCGGCACAGCCACCAACTTCCTGAACGCCCCAGTTCTGATGACACCCGAAGAATACCAACAGTGGTCGCTGCAGAACAGCATGCAGCAGTACTGGCGCCATAAAAATGAGGAGGCTTTCGAATCAGCAGGAAAGAACAAGTTCGACTTCACCGACATGCACTTCGACCTCGGACCGGCTGAGAAGATATTCGGTCCTGGCGGTGTACAAATCAAGACACAGGGTAGTGCCGAGCTCAAGGTGGGCATTAACTCAAAAAAAGTAAACAACCCTGCGTTAGCCGCCTCGCGCCGTAAGACTGTCGGCTTCGACTTCGATGAGAAGATTAACCTCAGCCTGACCGGTAAAGTAGGTGACAAGATTAATCTCAACCTGAACTACAACACCCAAGCCACCTTCAACTACGACCAGCAGAACCTCAAACTCAAATACGATGGCAAGGAAGATGAAATCGTTAAGCTTATTGAGGCTGGTAACGTTTCCTTCCCCAGTAACATCAGCCTTGTGCCAGGCGTCAGCAGTCTGTTCGGTCTGCGTACAGATGTACAGTTTGGCAAACTGAAAATCCAGTCGGTAGTAAGCCAGAAAAAGAGCGCCAGCACAAGTGTGAACAGTAAGGGCGGTTCACAGACCACCAACTTTGAATTTAGCGCAACGAATTACGAAGAGAACCGGCACTTCTTCCTCTCCCACTTCTTCCGCGAGAGGTACGACAAGAATATGGAGTCCCTTCCCACCATTTCCAGTGGTATCAACATCAAGCGCGTAGAAATCTGGGTTACCAACAAGAGCGGTAAGACCGAGAACAACCGTAACGTCATCGCTCTGGCCGATTTGGGTGAACCGACCTACATCTACAACAGCATGTGGACGAAAACAGGCACTGACGTGCCCGGTAACCGTTCCAACAGTGAGTATGAGACTTTAGTCAATGAATATCCTGATGCCCGAGACATCTCACAATCAACAATTATTCTGGACGGTATAGGAGGTGGGGATGAGTTTCATGGTAGCGTTGACTATGAAAAGCTGCAGGCTGCACGAAAGCTCTCCAGTACCGAATACACCGTTAACAATGCCCTTGGATATGTCAGCCTCTCCAGCACCTTGCAAGTGGATGATGTCCTGGCTGTTGCATACGAATACACCTACATGGGCACGACCTATCAGGTGGGTGAGTTCGCCAGCGACCTCACGGACAACAGCAAAGCACTTTACGTCAAGTTGCTGAAAGGCACGACCGGCAGTCCTGTTCTGCCCACTTGGCGTCTGATGATGAAGAATGTCTATTATCTGGGTACGCAGAAGGTGATGAGCGACAAATTCCGCCTTGACATCAAGTACCAGAGTGACTCGACAGGAGTATATCTCAGTTACCTTCCAGAAGAGAAGCTCAAGGGCACCATACTTCTGCGGGCTATGAATCTAGACCGGTTGGACGCAAAGAACAATCCGCACCCCAACGGTCAGTTCGACTTCGTGGAGGGATACACCATCAGCAAGGGACGCATCATCTTCCCTGTAGCCGAGCCTTTCGGTGAACATCTGGCAAAATGGATTGGCGACCCCAATTTAGCCAACAAGTATTGCTTCCGCGAGTTGTACGACAGCACCAAGACTGTGGCGAAGCAGATTGCCGAGCACGACAAGTTCATGCTGACTGGACGCTTCAAGGGAACCAATGCCGGCGAGATTGACTTGGGTGTAACAAACGTGGCACGCGGTTCAGTAATTGTCACTGCAGGCGGTACGACACTCACAGAGAATACCGACTACACTGTCGATTACAACATGGGGCGTGTGACAATCATCAACCAAAGCCTCCTCGATGCCGGTACCAATATCAGTGCTTCCGTAGAGAGTAATGACAACTACGGCATGCAACGTAAAACGATGCTTGGTCTGAATTTGGATTACGAAATCAACAAGAACTTCACCGTAGGCGGTACTCTGATGTACCTGAGTGAGCAGCCGCTCACCACAAAGGTCAGCATGGGCAACGAACCGCTGAAGAATACGCTGTGGGGCTTCCATATCAGTTGGAAGAAGGAGAGCCAATGGCTCACCAACCTCATCGACAAGTTGCCACTTATCCAATGCACACAGCCCAGCTTTATCGCCTTCAACGGCGAGTTTGCACAACTTATTGCCGGTCAGAACCACAGCGTTCAGGGCGATGCATCCTATCTGGACGACTTCGAGAGCAGCAGCATAAAGAACAGCCTGACACAACCTACCTATTGGAGTATCTCAAGTACGCCAAGTATGTTTGCCGAGAGCAAGATGACAGGGGATGCTGCATATGGCTACAACCGTGCACTGCTTGCCTGGTACTATGTCGATCCCATCTTCACGCGCCGCAGCAGCACACTCACCCCAGGACATATCAAGAGCGACCTGGATCAGCTCTCCAACCACTATGTACGTGAAGTCTATGAACGCGAGCTCTATCCGCAGAAATCGCAGAACACCTACACCAGTGCAACCAGTCTCAACGTCTTGAACCTCGCCTTCTATCCGCAGGAACGTGGTGCCTACAACCTCTCTACCGACGTTGATCAGAATGGTCATCTCACGCATCCAGAGGAAAAATGGGGCGGTATGATGCGTAAGCTCGACTACACAGACTTCGAGGCGCAGAATATAGAGTACATCGAGTTCTGGATGATGGATCCCTTCATCTACAAGCGTAACCTGCCAGGCGATCATGGTGGCGACCTCTATTTCAATCTGGGTGAAGTGTCGGAAGACATCCTCAAGGACGGTAAGAAGTTCTTCGAAAGCGGCATGCCGGTGGACGGAAACCCACAATACTTCACCGAAGAATACTGGGGACGTGTTCCCAATAGCAGCAGTGTGACCTATGCCTTCAACAATGAAGCAGGATCGCGTGCCAAACAGGATGTGGGATTCAATGGTCTCAATGATGAAGAAGAGCGCAGTTTCAGTCTATATGCCAACTACCTGCAGCAGATACAAGGCAAAGTCTCGCAGGAGGTTTATGACAGCATCTATACCGACCCTGCAAACGACAATTACCACTACTATCGTGGCACAGACTTCGACAATCTTCGCATGTCGATTCTAAACCGCTACAAGCGTATCAACATGCCACAAGGCAATAGTGCCGACTCCGATACAAGCCCCGAATCCTACGAGACAGCATGGAAATCGACACCCGATGTGGAGGACATCAATCAGGATTACACCCTCAATGAATACGAGAAATACTACCAGTACCGCGTGAGCATCCGTCCCGAGGACATGGTGGTGGGCCGCAACCACATTGCCGACAAGCGTACGGCCAGCGTCAAGTTGCGCAATGGCGACACAGAGGAGTGCACCTGGTATCTCTTCCGCATACCTTTGAAGGAATATGAGGACAAGGAGGGTAACATCCGTGACTTCACGAGCATCCGCTTCATGCGTATCTTCATGACAGGATTCCAGGAGGAAACCATCCTGCGACTGGCAACGCTCGACTTGGTACAAGGCAACTGGCGTACCTACCAGCAGCCGCTATATTCGGGCGAAGCACCTTCCAGCGAAAGCGGCACATTAGAGGTGAGCACTGTCTGCATTGAGGAGAATAACGACAAACTGCCTGTAAACTACGTCCTACCTCCCGGCATCACCCGTATCACAGACCCATCGCAGTCACAGCTTGTTGAGGCCAACGAGCAGTCCATGTGTATGGTAGCACGTAATCTCAGTGGTAGTGAAGCGAAAGCTGTTTACAAGAACTGCAATTATGACATGCGTCAGTACAAGCATTTGCAGATGTTCGTTCATGCGAATGCTTTGGCCGAAAACGTCACAGGAACCACCGATGGCGAGTGCAGCGTCTTCATCCGTCTCGGCTCGGACTACAAGAGCAACTACTACGAATACGAAGTGCCCCTGAGACTCACGCCGGCAGGCAACTACGACACATACAGCGCACAGGACTGTCAGGCTGTATGGCCTGCGGAGAACATGGTGGACATCAACTTCGAGATTTTCACATCGCTCAAGAAACAACGCAATACACAGGCAAGCATCGGTGTTGCTGCCATGAACCGCCTCTTCTCGACCTACGATGAGAACAACCCCAACAACCGTATCTCCATCATGGGTAACCCCACACTTGGTGAGGTAAAGACCATCATGATAGGTGTGCGCAACAACAGCGGTAAGACAAAGAGTATAGAGGTCTGGGCTAACGAACTCCGTCTGCAGGAATTCAGTAACAACGGTGGTTGGGCAGCACAAGGCAATCTGCAAGTGCAACTCAGTGACCTGGGTTCGGTCAATGCAACAGCCAAGATGATTACCTCCGGCTTCGGAGGTATCGAACAGAGTGTGGCACAACGCAAGAACGAGGACAACCTCAACTATTCTATCACGACCAATTTTGACCTGGGACGTGTCCTGCCCGAGAAAGCGAAACTGACCTTCCCTGTTTACTACAGTTATAGCAAGGAAAAAATATCCCCAAAATATAATCCCTTCGATACGGACATGCTCCTGGACGATGCACTGGATGCACTCGCCAACGAGCAGCAGCGCGATTCTCTGCGCAGCCTGACAACCCATACCGAGACAAATAAGAACCTCTCCTTCAGCGGTATAAGGCTCAACATCAACACGCGCAAGCATCCGATGCCCTACGACCCTGCCAACTTCACATTTGGCTACAGCCGTTCCTCACAGTTCACCGAGGGCGAGACAACCGTCTATGAGCGCGAACAGAACTGGAAGGCCAACCTCAACTATTCCTGGAGTCCGAACTGGAAAGCCTGGGAGCCGTTCAAGAACCTCAAGGGCAAAAGCAAGTGGTTGGACATCGTCAAGGCACAGAATTTCTCGTTCTGGCCACAGAGCATCACGTTCTCCACCGACATGAACCGCAGCTACTACGAGTTGCAGGAACGCGACCTAGAGAACCCCAATGACCTCTCTGCACTGCCCGCCACTTTCAGCCAAAACTGGACCTGGAATCGTAACTTCTCGCTCAAGTGGGACATCTTCAAGGCGCTGCACTTTACCTTCCAAAGTGGAACAAAGGCTGAAATTGAGGAACCCTACACACAGATTAACAAGGACCTCTATCCCGACCGCTACGAGGCTTGGAAAGACTCTGTAAAATGGAGTCTGCGCCACTTCGGACGTCCTCTTGACTACAACCAGAGCGTACAGCTCAGCTACAAGATTCCTTTGGAAAAGATTCCTATCTTCGACTGGGCTTCCACCGACATCTCCTATACCTCCAATTACTCCTGGAAGCGTGGTGCTGAACGGACTGGCCGTTCTTTCCTCGGCAATACCATCAACACACAACGCAACATCAACGTGAACGGCAAGTTAGACCTGGAGAAACTCTATAACCACAGTCGTTTCCTCAGTGAGGCCAACAAGCGCTTCTCTGCAGCCAACGCCCGTGCCGGTGCTAACCAGAAGCGTCAGGAAAAAGAAAGAGAGGACAAGGCTAAGAAGAGCGCCAAGGAGAAAGAGAAAAACGACCGCAAGAAGGCTGAGCAGCAGTCTATGGAGACTGGCGAGCCCGTGGACAGCATCCTGGCAAAGGGGCAGAAAGGAGCCACAAAGCAAAGTAATGCTGCAGGCGTCAGCAACAAGAAGAAGCCCGAAAACAAAGGCTTCGTCCAAGAGATCACTCTCTATCCCGACTCCGACCTTGTTATCGCTCACGGGCAGAAGTCCAAGCGTATTCGCGTCACAGCCCGCGACAGCAGTGGCTTTGCATACAATATTAAATATAAGAAAGTTGATGAGAATAGCATCCGTATTGTCAAAACACCAGTTGACACTACCAATGTGCGCCTGAATGTAGTGGCACTACCTAAACTTTCAGAGCAGAAATGGTACGGATTGGCTCAAACTGCAGCCCGTTTCCTGATGATGGTGCGTAACGTTAGCGTCAGCTACCGCAACACATACAACCTGGCTGTTCCAGGCTTCCTGCCATCAGTGGGCGACATGCTTGGACAGAAACGCATGAATGACATGTTCACTCCGGGAGTGGACTTTGCATTCGGTTTTGTCAACGACTCTTATCTCGACCGTGCCAAGTCTAACGGATGGCTAATAGGTAGCGACAGCGTAGCCACACCAGCCACGATTGCCCAAACAGAGGACGTGCAGGTAAAGATGACGCTGGAGCCTTTCACGGACCTCAAGATTGACCTCAACATGAGCCGTACCGACAACCGTAACAAGAGCATCCAGTATATGTATGGTGCAGCGCCCACCCACACCGGTTCGTTCAATATGACGACCATCAGTATCGGTAGTGCCTTCGCCAGCATCGGCTCAGCGAGCAACGGATACCACAGCAGGCCATTCCAGAAGTTCCAGGAAAATCTCGACATCTACCAGCAACGCATAGAAGCCCTCTATCAAGGGGTGCGCTATCCAGCAGCAACAGGTATGAGCGGCACATTCAACCCTGAGAACGGGACCATCAACAAGTACAGCGCCGACGTTATGGTACCAGCTTTCCTCAAAGCCTATACCGGAAGCAACTCGCTCGACATCTTCCCGTCGCTCCTCAAAATGCTGCCCAACTGGAGCATCAACTATAAAGGCCTGAGCAACCTGCCTTGGGTGCGCGACCACCTCAAGAGTGTCAACCTGACACACGCCTATAAGAGCATCTATGCAGTCGGTTCCTTCCATTCATACAGCTCTTGGGTAGAGTGTATGGGCACAGGCGGACTCGGCTTCATACAGAACACCACCACCGGTTCCTATACGCCCAACAGTCTGTTCGATGTCAGCACCGTCAGCATCAATGAGAGTTTCTCGCCCCTGGTCGGTATCAATGCCACTCTCAACAACAACATGACCGTCAAGTTGGAATACAAGACCACACGCGTCCTGAACCTGAGTATGACCAGCGCACAGCTCACCGAGACAGGCTCCAAGGACTTTGTAATCGGTTGGGGCTATAAGATTAACGACTTCGACCTGGGCAGCATTTTCCGTTCTAAGAAAGCCAGCGAGGAAGTTGCGAAGAATACCAAGCAGAAGGGTAATACCTCGCTGATGGACGATGAAAAGGGAGGTAACACCAGGCAGACACAGAATTCACGAAGCGGCGGAAAGCAGAAGATAGCCCACGACCTGAACCTGCGCTTCGACTTCAGCATCCGCAACCAAAGTGCCATCAAACGCGACCTGCAGACCAACCTCTGCGAAGCCACCAGTGGTAACAAGGCTATCAAGACAAGTGCCCAAATAGACTACACTATGAGCCGTATGGTCACCCTGAGTCTCTTCTACGACCGCCAGCGTTCGGAGCCTCTCCTCTCCAGCAGCAGTTATCCCACCATCACCCAGGACTTCGGCATGACGATGAAGTTCTCGCTGACAAGATAATATCTCTCCAGCCTAGAGTGCTGATGGAAGTGTGCCTTTTGGACAGATCTTTCTTGTGTTAAAATAGATTTCTGTCATTCAAAAAGTCGCGCATCATGGGTCATCAGACTTTTCATTTTGGGAAGGATGGGCTCGAAAGGCCCTTTGGAATGACGTCGGCGTTTAATCTCAGCTGTCAGTTGGTCTTCCACATCATGGTCAATAGAGCTCTCCGAAGGCTTTCCGACACCCAGATTCCGAGGCCATTGCTGAGCTTCTTTGATAAAACGGGAAGCTTTCCGATAGTCTCCTGAATCGATAGCGGATGCAGCGAGATGGAGTTTGATGTCACGATACTTTTCGTGACTTCCGCGCATACCCTCGAAGGGCATTATCACAAGCGATGAGAGCAACGTTTCTGCCTCTTCATAACGCCCGGCAGCTACGTATGCATCGACCAAGGCATCCCCTATTTGCATGTTATCTGGACAGGTAGGACGAAACGCCTGCAGCATCTCAATGGCTTCTTCTGCTTTGCCACTACCTATGAGTGACATAGCCAGAATGCGGCGGTATCGCCAAGCTTTCGAATCAATATCAATTGCCTTTCGGACATCAGCGACATCTCCCGAGAATGCCTGATAGCGATATATATAATAAGGAGCATACGAAGCATCGTCGGGAGCGACAAGCTTTCGTGCGGCATCACCATCACCGAGATAGTCTTTCAGCAAAGCTAACAGGTATCGACTTTGCCAATGTCCGCCGTGATTCAATGCCCATTCAAGGGGTGCCACAGACTCAGAGCGGAATGGAAATACGAAATCAAGCGTCTGCTGTTCGGCAGCCTCAATAGTTTCTGTATCATCACGCAACCACGCCATCCATAATGCAGTAAGGGCATTCTGGCTGGGCAGAGCCGCGAGGATGTTTGCTGCATCACTATCCAATCGGATGCTATGGTAGAAAATAGCCAGCTCCAGATACTCCTCCCAGGGAATTTCCTCGCTGAAAGATTTGGCAAATTCCTCTGCCGAAAGTGCGCCTGCAAGCATCTTCTCGGCATCGGCAAAGTGGCTCAGGGGGTCGAGGGCAAGAATCTGTTCCATTCCTTCCCCAATCTGCTTATAAAGAATCATCAGAGCCGTAATGTTATGTGCATTACTTACGAGTGCTTTCCGGGCATATTCCACAGCCAATCTGCTATTGCCGAGGCGACTGTGCAGTCGTGCTAGTTCCGTGTGGCATGCCGAGCGGAGCGCACTATGGGAAATGGCTGCCACTTCAAAGCAGTCGAGGGCTTCCTCGTCCTTTCCAAGTGCCAGGGCAGCCATACCTGCCACATAGCCGGCCTCGGGGTTGTATTGGTCGATGGTAAGGGCTTGGCAAGCAAAGTCCCACGCCTCCCTGCAACGCATGCGGAGGAGAAGCAGATGTGCCTTCAGGGCCAAGGCATCCGCATAGGCGGCATCCAGTTCCAGAGCTTTTTCAAGGGCCTGCTCGGCCTTGTCGTACCTGCGAAATCCCATATAGTCACGTGCCATAAGCAGCCAGGCCGAAGCTGTCGAACTGTCGAATTTCGGATTGCGGTTAAGAGGACGTTCGGAAGTGTCCTTTTCTGCTCTCCAAAGCACTTTGTCCTCCATCATGACCTTGCCGGGCGTGCCTTCGACATCCACCCTGACAGCTTGAGCTGGCAGCAGATTGTGGTTTGCCGTGTAGAGCGTCTTTCCTTCGCCATCGAGTATTGTCAAAGTTCCGCTTGATGCCTGAAGCGGATAGATGCCCACATGTATGCCCTTCTCGTCTTCCTGCACGTCCGTCACAGCATCCAACGACACTTCATCGGCCACGCCGATACCGCTATATGGCAACCAGTACTCAGACCACTCATCGGTACCGAATGGCGCGAAGAGCGGCTGACGGAATGAGGATTCAAGAGAACTTCTTTCCATATTCTGGTTATAGAGTCGCCCGCCTTGCATCTCCACATACTGTACGCCACAATCTGTGAGCAGGTCTATCCATATCAGTCCGTCATCATCGCGCGACCATGCGAAATACTTGCGACCGAGTTTCTCGTCACGCATAGCATAGTGCAGCATACCCCAGTCGCTCTTCTCATAATAAGCCCCGAAGAAAGGCTTGCGTGTTCCCACAACATGGTACGAAATGCTGGGCATTCCCTCCTGATTGGCATAGCGGGAAATGTCGCGTCCCTGTTTGTCCAAGGGATACGAAAGAAACTCTCCTTCATGACCGATGGCATGTGAGCCTGGATAGACCAAAACCAGGTCATTTGCTGACGTTACACCAGAATTCGTCCATGAATAATAAGGCTGGTAACAGCCGGTGAGGTTATACCAGGTGGATGTCGTACGCAACCACACAGCATCCTTTGGCAGGTTTATCTCCACACACCAACGGCTGTGGCTGGTCATCTCCAGGACGCCAATGTAGCAACTGACGCTGCCGTCCGCCTTCACTTCTGTTCGCCAGTCCACGGGGTGGGCACATGAGGGCGCATGTCCGATGACACCATAGTTGAATTCTATGCCGCCGCTGGTCCAGGGACCTCTCATGGCAATATCGCGGAACTTCACGGCATTATTGTCGTAGAACATCTCTTTTCCTGCTGTTTTGTCGAACACCGACCACACTTTTCCGCCAATCTCAGGGAAGATTTTCACCCTGAGGTAAGGATTCTCAAGCACCACCATCTTCCACGTCTGCTGAACAGGTGTAGTGGAGAACTGCTCGAAGTTACAATAAGGATAGCAGTTGCGTTTCACCTGGGGGATGGGATTCGGGTCGCCGAAAGGATAAGTAGTCATCAACGTATCCTTCACAGTCACGCTCTGAGCTTCAGCAGTTGCGGCTAACAGAACTGCATAAAAAGCTATGAGTATCCTTTTCATATCTATGTCGAATTATCTGTTTTCAATGGCAAATTTACGAATAAGCGAAGACAATACAAAATAAATTCACTTATTTTTATTGTTGAGTGTGGAGGACTCCGGCTTGCCGCCTGAGCACCTACTGGAGCGCAAGAAGTTCGACGAAGTCAAATCTACGAATAAGCGGGCGAAAAACCAAATTTATTTGAGTTTTTCCGAGTGAGGAGGACTCCGCTTGCCGCCTGCTCCGCGAGGCTGCCGAGGAACTTCTCCTGGTAGGAAGCCTTAGAGAGGAAAGGTGAAAATTTTAAAAGTGAAAATGTAAAAAATCACAGTATCACAAATCACAGTTTAAAAAAAGGTACCATCTACATCGGAAATCTCTCTTATATTACTTATAA
>JAGCNQ010000142.1 GCA_017645845.1 Bacteroidaceae bacterium | reverse complement strand
TCAAGGTTCTTCAAGAACTAGAGAACTCAACAATTATTTATCAAATCTTTTAAAAACCATTAAATTATGGCACAAATCAAACAAGTCGGCGTAGGCCGAAAGACAACCGGTACCATCGATGGTATCACCTATTATGTCCTGAATGGCAAAACCTTTGCCCGTAGTACTCCAACCATGCCAGCCAGTGCGTACAACACCCCTGAGGCAAGGGTCCGTCAGGCCATCTTCAAGTTCATCCAGATGCACATGAAGCTACACCTGCGCACCATCCGTCAGACCTTCACGGCCAAGACAGGAACTCCCTGCAACTGCTACTATAGCGTGAATGGCAAGGCACTGACTGTAAGCGGTCACTTTAGACCCGTTAGGGCCTAAAGTAATCACAATTTTATAGTTTTTTAAAATTTTGGGTTGCTTTTAATAGGCAGCTACAGCCATTTGGGGTTGCCATCTGTGGGCAACCAGATTCACCAACTCATCCTTGGCTGTATTCTTGATGCGACGGAATACGTCACACAGATACTTGTAGGGGTCTATATTGTACGCCTTACAGTTGGCAAAGGTCGTCAGAGTTCTGGCAAGTCGCACTCCACCTTCTGGACTTCCTGCATAGAAACTGTTGTTCCTATATTTTGCCAGCCGGCGGATTTCCCTTTCGACACAATTGTTCGAAAAGTCGAGTGCGCCATTCTGCAGACAGTGCAGCAGACAGGGATATTCCTTAAGGGCATACTTCACAGCCTTGACCAGCTCTGGTTCCTTCGCCTGGTCAAGCTCTCTTTCAAGTATGTCAAGCATGTTCTTGATACTAAGGAGTATCGGACCTATCTGCAGGACTCGCTCCTGCGCGATTCGGTTGAAGTCACCTCCCCACTTCCCCTTGATCTGCTTGTCAAGATGGAAAATCAAGTCTGCAGCCCCCACTATTTCCCGAGCATCCGAAGAACAATCCCTCAGCTTGAAGAATGGCCGCCTGACATGCACAAGACAGGCAATCCTTATAATGATGTCCGCCACCTCAGAGCATTTTTCAAGATCCTTTGCCGTTACGTCATAGCATTTATACATCGGTGCTCCGTCACTATGGGCGAAGAGACGCTTCCTGACATTCTTGAAATAGCATTCTACGGCTTTGCGAGATCTCCTGCCCCGCTCAAAGAACACGAATTGCGTCAACTTTATACTGGGGGCATGGTGACAGAACATCCAGCGTGTAAAGTAATGACGGTCACTCTCCACGTCATCTTCCTTCTCATCTTTATTGGGAAGCCGCCTGTCACAAATCTCCAATGTGGATTCATCCACATGGTCATTGCCTGTGGCAAGTATCTCCTCCTGTATAGCCTCATCAAGAGGCGCCAGTATGTCGGCTGCCTTCTTTATCCAGTTCTTCACGGCACCATCGCTGTAGTTCAGGCCATGGCTCCTCAGAAACGTGACTATTTCCGAGACCGTCATCCTGTGCTCTCCGTGCAGCGTGTATACCAGGGCTATTACCGACTCTGTGACTTCTTCACGTCCCATCGGGTTCCTGTACTCATCAGGAAGATTGACATGATAATAGTTGCCGCGGGGGTCCCTGTATTTCTTGCGGACTATACGCTTGCATCTGAAGTGACCGCCCACCCAGGATATACGGACTGTAACATCCTCGCCTATCTCATAGGCGTCCTCCGGCATGTTTTCCGGCCTGAGGGTTATCAGGCAGTCCCTGTCTCCCTTGGCTGCCTCTATCAGGGGCTGGGGATTACGGGGCTTCCTCTGTCCCTGCATGCTCTTGCGCTGACGGATCTCGTCACTCACCTTCCTGGCAATCTCCACGAAACGCTCCTCAGGCACGTCCGCACCTTCCTGGTCAAGATCATCTGCGCTTACCGGCTCCTGACAGCCATGATTATATTTCCCAGACTCGGTCCCCTGACCATAGGCCTCTGCAGCATACTTGGCTTTTTGCCGCTCAAGCTGTCTAATGCGGTCTTCCGGGGTCATGCCGTCAGGAATGCTGCCTCCTGTTGTCGTACCATGAGCGGAAGCACCGTCATCGCCGTCCTTTGCCCTTAGGCGGGCTATCTCATTGTCTTTAGCTGCCAGCATGACGGCAAACTGATCTTTCATGGACTGCACCTCCCTGGCATGGACCTCACGTTCTTCGCGAAGCTTGGATTCAAACTCCTCACGTACATCTGCAACAATTGCATTCCGTAGGGAGTCCGAAAGTGTGACGGGGCCTTTACCCATCATGTAACCGGCCATCTGCCTGACCATATCGGCAACCTCGTCCATCTTTTCATTGAGTCGCCTCTGCATGTCCGCATGCTTGGACTTGAGGACAGCATTCTCACGCTCCAGAAGAATAGCCTTCTTCTGGGCCTCCTGCCTCTCGCTACGCTCATTCCGGAGCTCTGAGGTGAGGATGGAAAACTGCTGCTCCTCGGCCTTGTTCATGCTACAAAGGTACGACTTTTTATTCATATATGCAAGTATTCAAACAATTAATTCACAGCGAATTATGTTAAATATTCCTAATAAAATCACACTGCATTTTCATCTCTTTTTCCGCACCTCGCATCGTCATATTCTTCGTCAAAAAACTCATCCTTACCCTTCCTGATTACCCCCTCTAACAGGTAAACGAAACTTGACCACGATATATGATAGACATTCTTTCCCTTATCCAGGAATATCGGATGGGTAAAACGGCTTCCACGGAGGATTTTCTCAGTGAGAATCTCGCCACCATGATGGAAATAGTACACCCTGAGACGACTGAGGTCGCGGGACAGGAAGATGAAGACATCCCCGTTACCCGGGTCGCGGTGGAGCTTGCCACGGATGTATTCCCTGAGTCCACGATGACGGTAGCGGAGTGTGACATTCTCAATACAGAGATAATATCTGAATTCACCGGATAGTCTGATCATCGGCCTGCCTCCATTTCCCTGATTAGTGCAGAGAGCGAGGACACGTCGCATTTGCCGATGTTCACTCCTATGCGATTGTTAATACGGATGCTTATATTCTCAATGAAGTGACATCTGGGGAAGGATGTGGAATTGACATCACGGATAATCGACTGACTTCTGGTTCCCTCACTCTCATCCTCAATGGATTTGTCAATGACTAACTCTTTCAGTTCCAAAGCTGGTGACTCAGCCCTGACCGGCTGCGCCTTCTTCGCAAATTTCCGTGGATTTGACGATGGAACGAGCGGCTTCGTACCTGAGTTCCAGCCAAGGCAATTGAGCATCTTACTGTAGCTCACACCCTCTGCCTTGCAGAAATCTTCAAGAGGGACACCATCATACTCATTAAGAAACAGTTTCACTTTTGAGGCATAGAAGCCTCCTTCTTTTTTCTTGTTGATCATTCTTTAGCACGTTTGATGATAAAACGCTGCAAAGATAATCATTATATATAAGGTAAACCATACGGCCTAAAATGACCGCTTACTCTCGCTCTAGCCATACTCACGAGCGAGCCTAGAGCGAAGGTAAAGGGAGGATGGAGTGTGGCTTAAGTGTTGCGCTACGCTAAATGATAAATGATAAATGATAAATGAAATATCTTTCTTGTATTTTGAAGTGGGTTAGCCAAGGTCTAGCCAAGGTCTACCCAAGGTGTACCCAAGGGTTAGCCAAGGTGTACCCAAGGGTTAGCCAAGCTCAAAGGTGCTGTTTATGCTTGGGTAGAGCTTGGGCAAGGCTTTGGAACACGATGGGAAGAGCTT
>JAGCNQ010000141.1 GCA_017645845.1 Bacteroidaceae bacterium | reverse complement strand
TAAGGCGGAAAGAGGTGGGTCTTCTTGTGATTGATGTTTCCATAATCAAATGCATTTGTATTACTTCCGAATGCAAAAGTAATACATTCTCCCGACACTTCCAAAAATACACAAATAAATTTGGTATTTCTCTCACTTATTTGTACCTTTGTCCTATTAATAAGGAAAAACATGGATGTAAAGATAGAATCTTCGTGGAAGGCACAGCTGCAAGGGGAGTTTGACAAGCCTTACTTCCAGCAACTGACCCAATTCGTGCGGCAGGAATATGCTGCAAGTACCTGCTATCCGCCTGGGCGGCTCATCTTCAACGCTTTCGACACGACGCCCTTCGACCAGGTGCGTGTGGTCATCCTCGGTCAAGACCCTTATCATGGTCCCGGACAGGCACACGGACTCTGTTTCAGCGTCAACGACGGCATACCTTTCCCACCTTCGCTCCAAAACATCTTCAAGGAAATACAGGCTGAAACGGGAGCATCCATTCCCCTAAGCGGGAACCTCACCCGATGGGCAAGACAGGGTGTCTTCCTGCTCAACACCTGCCTCACAGTGCGCCAGCACCAGGCTTTCAGTCACAGCGGAAAAGGCTGGGAAACATTTACGGATGCTGCAATCGCAGCCCTCAACAGAGGTCGCGACAATCTGGTCTTTATGCTTTGGGGAGCACCTGCAGGTCGGAAGGCAGCCCTTATCGACCCATTTCGACATCTTGTCCTGCAAAGCGCACACCCCAGCCCACTTAGTGCTATGCGCGGTTTCATGGGCAACGGGCACTTCAACAAATGCAACGAATATCTCATTCAGCATGGCCAAAAACCAATCGTTTGGTAACCTCATCGAGGTAGGCGACGTCATCCTCCATACAGACATCCTGACAGAGTATTTCTGTTGCGATATAGACAGTTGTCACGGACGTTGTTGCGAGGAAGGTGATGCCGGAGCACCGGTAACGTTCGACGAGATTGCGGACATCGAGGAACAACTCGATGCACTATGGCCAAAGCTTTCGGCTGGTGCACAGGCCGTCATCGACAAACAAGGCGTAGCTTATCCCGACCCCGAGGGCGAACTGGTAACGAGTATCGTCTGCGGCGGCAACTGTGCCTTCCGAGGCCCAAAAGGATGTCTCTTACGAGAGCGTCCCATCAGTTGCCATCTCTACCCTATCCGCGAGAAGAAACTCGGACCACTCACCGGTCTCAACTACCATCGCTGGAACATCTGTCAGGAAGCCGTCCAATTCGGCTCCGAACGCGGCATACACCTTTACGAGTTCCTACAAGAACCGCTTATCCGCCGCTTCGGAAAAGCATGGTACGACGAACTCTGCGCTATCGCAAACGAACTCAAGAAACAAGGAATACTGTAACAGTTCATAGTCCATAATTCATAGTCCATAGTTCATAGTCCATAGTTAACTAACACTATTATGAAGAGATTTATTTTTGCCCATTTCATCGCTTTATTTAGCCTTACAGTCTGTGCCCAAGTCAATAATGCCGAATTACCTGACCCGAAGCCTGGGCCACAGGAAGCTTGGCAACAAGTCAAGCAACCCAAACTCGGCTGGGGCAGCATCGACGTACGCTATTCCCGTTCGCAGGTGCCGACGACGACACACAAGCCGCCTCTCCTTCGTGCCTGGCGTGGCGAAAGAGTGTCGGCACAAGCCGTCCTTGCCACGCCGAAAGAACTTGGAGAGGTCTCATTCACCGTCAGCGACCTCAAGAGCGGCAAAAATATCATCCCCGCTTCTGCCATAAAAAAATATTTCGTGCGTTACGTCTTGACAGACATCTACAATAACAGGAAAGACTCCTTCCTCCTTGCCGACCGCCTTGACCCCGTGGAAACGCTACAAATGGAAGCCAACACCACCCGTCCCATCTGGCTCGACATACATGTACCTGCCGAAGCAAAGCCCGGGACTTACAACGGTACGCTGACTGTAAACGCAAACGGGCAAAAACTCTCGTTGCCCTTGCAGCTGCAACTGGCCGACCGCGTCCTGCCTGACCCCAGCCAGTGGGCTTTTCACCTTGACCTTTGGCAGAACCCCTACGCTGTGGCTCGTTACTACGATGTACCACTTTGGAGCCAGCAGCATTTCGATCTGATGCGTCCCATCATGCAGATGCTGGCCGCCGCCGGGCAGAAAGTCATCACGTGCTCCGTCATCAGCCATCCCTGGAACGGACAAACCTACGATCCCTTCGAGAGCATGATTGCCAAAATGAAGCAGCTCGACGGCACTTGGCGCTACGATTACACCGTCTTCGACCGCTGGGTAGAGTTTATGATGTCGTGCGGCATCACGGAGCAAATTGACTGCTACACCCTCGTGCCTTGGCACTACCGCTTCGACTATTACGACTGCGCCACGAACAGCGTCAAGGAACTCGCCTGCAAGCCCGGCGAAGCAAAATATCACGATTTCATCGTACCTTTTCTGAAAGACTTCAGCCTTCATCTTCGCCAGAAGGGTTGGTTCGACCGTACCTACATCGCCATGGACGAACGGCCGACGGCTCAGATGGAAGCAGCATGGCAGACCATCCAGGATGCTGACCCAGGGTTCAAGATTGAGGGAGCCGCCAACTATAGCGTCGAGAGCGAGGCAGCCGACCGCGTTGATGACATCAGCGTAGGCTTCCAGTACAACCTCATCAAGGGTGAAGCCTTGGCACGTCGTGCCGCCAAGGGACAGAAGATTACCTTCTACACCTGCTGCAACCCCGACCGTCCCAACACCTTCACCTTCTCCCCCCCCGCAGAGTCCGCCTATCTCGGCTGGCACGCCATGGCTTGCGGCTACGACGGCTATTTGCGCTGGGCGTACAACAGCTGGCCTGAACAACCCAACCAGGACAGCCGCTTCAATTCCAAAAGCTGGTATTCGGGCGACTGCTACCTTGTCTATCCCGATGGCAGTAGCATCCGCTTCGAGCGCCTCGTGGAAGGTATCCAAGCATACGAAAAAGCCCGTCTTCTCCGTCAAGACCTCAATCTCAAAGGAGCAAAGCAGCTTGACGAAATGCTCCGCTATTTTGCACCAAACGTCTATAAAAACGACACCGATGCCGTCACCCTGCTCCGTCAGGCCAACGACCTCCTTTGGAAGTTAAGCAAATAAATTATGCAGGGAAATGAATAGTGAAGCGAGTAAGATGGTCCTCAGGATCAGTAAGGAGGTTGAATGTGCAGCGGTGAGCGGTAAGGATATCACGAATGAGCAGTAATCCTATACCCTGACCTTGAGGTTTTGTGGAAAAGAAGGGCGTGAAAAGATGGGCGGCAACCTCATGCGAAATACCGCGCCCGTTGTCAGTGATGGTGAGGGAAGTATCACCTCCGCCCATAATGGAGGGGAGTATCTGCGTAGTGATAGTAATAGTCCCTGCTTGCCAGGTTGACAGTTCCCCTTCTTTACGAGAGGAGTTAGGGATGGATATTATACTTTCTAAACTATTCTTAACAATATTTATAAGCACCTGCTGGAAGAGGACTGAGTCCAAACGGACAGGCGTTGCGTCATCAGTGAGGTGGAAGTCCAAACGGACGTGAGCTGCGTTGCAAAGGCTTTCAAGGAAAGGCCGACAAGCTTCCACTTCCTCGCTGAGGTCGCAGAGTTGCAGTTGGGGCTGCGGTATCTTCACCACTTCGGCAAAGCGCGTAACAAAGGCGGAGAGGCTCTTCATGCGTTCTCTTGCACCAAAGTCATTGTCCATTCTCAATTTTCCATTATCAATTAGACTAACAATTCCCGCTACGCTGTTGTTCACCTCGTGGGCTATCATGCGGATGATGCGCTCGTAGGCTGCTTTTTCTGCGCGGTACACTTCATCGGTGAGGGATTCTATGAGGAAGAAGGGATGCTGATAGCCTCTGTCGGGGAAGGACTGATGGCTGATGCGGAAGAGCTGCGGAGCCCCTGTAAGCCGCACCGTCGTCGACTCTCCGAGCGAAAGAGAATGCATGGTTTCTTCTATGGCAGATGAAAACATCTCGCGGGCAGCAGGATTCATCGTGGAGATGTTGCCTTCCAAGTCACACTGGATGATGCCCATTGGCGATGCTTCAATGAGCAGACTGAGGAAGGTGTATTGCTCTTCGAGCGAGAGATGTTCGCTTCGGAGGCGATTCAGCAGGTTGTTGAACGTTTGGACAATAACATCCGACTCATACTGTCCCGATGGGGCAAGCCGCGTCGTCAAGTCCAGGTCTTTCACCAGTTCCATACCACTTACCAGTGTATCGTAGGGCCGTATGGTCTTCTGATAGAAAAACCAAAGGTAAAGGAGCAACAGGACGATGAAGCCTTCCGTCATATAGAACAGTTGGGGATGGCTGCGGAACGTGCCATAAAGCGCAACAGCAGACAGCGCCACTATGGCTAAGGACAACAGAACAATATAATACTTCAGCTTCATCTAATATTCAATGCTCAATGATTATAGTCCGTGC
>JAGCNQ010000140.1 GCA_017645845.1 Bacteroidaceae bacterium | reverse complement strand
CGGTCTATCCGCCTAATGGAGGTATTCCTCGCATCAAGCAGGCTGCCTCTGATTTTGTCAAGGCTTTCATCGGTGTGGATGTGGGATCAGAAGGCTGTGTCCCAACAACAGGTAGTATGCAGGGTACCTTTGCTACCTTTATGGCAATTCGGCACGCTTTTGCCGGCACGAAACAGGATACTGTCCTGCTTGTCCAGCCGGGTTTCCCTGTACAAACTACACAGTGTGACGTAATTGGTTTGAAGCACGAAGCCTTGGATATCTATAATTATAGAGGCGAAGCTTTAACGGAAAAGTTGGAAGAAATTGTGGCAAAAGGAAATATCTGTGCCATTGTCTATTCCAACCCTAACAACCCTTCTTGGGTTTGTTTCACAGAGGAGGAATTACGTGGCATAGGACAGATTGCTACGAAGTACGACCTCCTTATCCTGGAAGATTTGGCATATTTTGCTATGGACTTTCGGCGTGACTTGTCACACCCGTACCAATCACCATACCAAGCTACAGTTGCACATTATACCGACAACTATGTATTATGGGTTTCAGCCTCCAAAGCATTCTCATACGCCGGTCAACGCATCGGCGTGACCTGTATTTCCAATAAACTTTTCCATCGTGTCTATACGCCTCTGAAGGAGAAGTTTGGTGTAGGTACCTTTGGCAATTTCTTTGTCGGACGCCTTATGTACACCCTCTCCAGCGGAACGACCCACTCTGTTCAACATGCAATGGCGGCACTGATGGAAGCTGCGGTGAAGGGGGAATACAATTTCCTTGACGACGTCCGTGAGTATGGTCGTCGTGCTAAGTTTATGAAGGTCGTACTCCTTGCCAACGGCTTCTATCTGGTTTATGACAACGACATGGGAGCACCTCTTGCAGATGGCTTCTATTTTACCGTTCAGTATCCAGGTATGAACGACCTGCAGCTTACGCGCGAACTCATGACCTATGGCATTGCTGTGTATCCTTTGGATACGATGGGCTCCACCCAGCAAGGCGTCCGCATCTGCACCTCTTTCTTCCGTCGTGATCAGGAGACGCTTTTCACCGAACGTATTGCTCAGTTCCATAGAGAACATCGGTGAAGTTTCACTTGTTGTAACCTTATAATATAAAAACCTTATATAATACAATGAAAGCCTTACCAGTTCGGTAAGGCTTTCATTATGCTTAGTAAGTTATTTCTTATTTACTTAATGGTAACGTAAACTATACGCTGAGATTCCTGACCGGCTGCACCGTGTGCATTGACATCAGCAACCTTTACACCACGATCCTCGAGGTAAGCCTTAACTGCATCGCAACGACGCTGTGACAGCTTCTGGTTGTAAGCCTTGGCACCTTCGGGAGAAGCATAGCCATCAATAGCAACAACAGTACCCTTATCAATAGCGTTCAGCTTAGCCTTAGCAGTGTTGGTCAGAGTAGCCTTGTTCTGAGCGAACTCAACGGTAACGTTGCTAGCGTTCTTGGTAACAACCTTCTCGACAACCTTCTCGACAACCTTCTCAACGGGCTTCTCAACAACCTTCTCGACAACCTTGGTAACCTCAACGGGCTTAACTTCTGTGAAGTAGTGAGTGCCATTGCTGGTCTTAAAGTGATAGGTAACAGCAGCGGTAACCTGGCCAATTGCGTTGTGACCATAAGCGAGGCAACCGTTTTCGTTGTCGCATACAACGGGCATGCCTATTCCTGGGTCTCCACGAACGATGTCGTTGTCTCGGCTAGTCTTGAGGATAACTGCAGGACGGAGGCTGATAGTCCATGCTTTCTGCTCACCAAGATTGAAATCGAAGTCAAGACCGAACTTGAAGTTGCAACGGTTCAGATCATTGCCGCTCTTTGTTTCAACGTCACCAGGCCAGAAGAAGCGAGTGTAACCGACACCGCCACGAGCCTGAATTTCGAAGCAACGGGGAGTTCCCTTATAACCACCAAACCAGTTCATGAGGTTAATCTTTGTGTTTGCAAAGAGGCTTGCATTGTCAACAATGTTGTCGCTCTTAGCACCCCAGTTCCAGTTGGCGTCATCATTGAAGCCTGCTTGCAGCTGGAATTCCAAACTCAAAACGGGAGTAATACCCTTTGTCAAGTTGATACCTGCAACTGCACCATTGGGAGTATCCCAATCATGAAGATTGGTACTTACACCACCTTCTGCACCGATTGACCAATTGTCAAAAAACTTGTGACCAGTGTACTGAGCACTGGCAGCCATTGCCATGCCAAACATAGCAACAAGCATAATAGTAATCTTTTTCATTTTTTTAAAATTTATTAACATTATTTATGTTCTTTTCTTTTTCTAAATAGTTGTTTAACACGCTTTAAATCGTCGCAAAGTTACGACAAAAATTAATTTCGTGCAAGAAAAAAAGTGTTTTTTATGCATTTTAGGCACTTTTCATGCCATTCTTGGACATTTTTTGTGTCAAAAAAGGACGAAATATGTGGTTGGTTGGTCTAATCTTCCTCTTCTCGTTTTTTATCCCTAACGACAAGAATTGACATCTCGTAAAGCAAGTAAAGGGGTATAAAAACGAGCATGAGCGTAAAGGGATCACCGCTTGGAGTGATGATGGCGGCGGAAATAAGAAGAATGACAACGGCGTGTCGTTTGTGTTCACGCAGAAAACTTTTACGAATAATTCCAAATAGACTCAACAGCCAAGCCAATAATGGCATTTCAAAAACAATACCCATAACGAGGATGAGCATGGTAAAGTTGTCGATATAACTCTGCAGATTGATTTGGTTGGTAATGTTGGGGCTCAGATTATATTCGACAAGGAACCGGAAAGTAAAAGGGAAAACGAGTGTGTAACCTATGGCACAGCCGATGTAGAACATAATGGTGCCGCCGAAGAAGGCTGGTCTTAGGTGTTTAATCTCATCTTCGAAGAGTGCTGGTTCGATGAATTTCCATATTTCCCAGATGAAATAAGGGAAGGCAATGACTGCTGCCAAAGAGATGGAAGTGCTAATGTGTGTCATGAACTGGCTGGCAACATTGATGTTGATAATCTGAACATCGAAGTCAGTCGAGAGTTTTACTACACCTTTGCCGATGCTGTTGAGCCAGCGATAAACAAAGAACTCATTGCTTGTGGGAGCAAGGATAAAGCGGTCGAAGATGTAGGGCATAGCAATAAAAGTACCAACCATGATGACGGCTAGTACACAGGCGCTACGGAACAATGCCCAACGAAGTATCTCCAAATGGTCCCAAAAGGACATCGCGCCCTCTTGTTCTTCTTCCTGTTGTTCTGCCTTACTTTTGTCTTCTATCTCCATAGTTATAAAAATGAAGAACGAAGAGTGAAGAATTAGAGTCGCCGTTGCCTATGCTGGCCTTCGGGTAATTGCTTATATTCTTCACTTTCCGTTCTTCACTCTTCACTTATTACTTATTTGTTGTAGGTAGCTTTTACGAACTTCGCGGCCTTGAGGTAGTCTGCACAAACCTTCATGCCATCCAGGATGTTGGGTCTGTTGCTTCCTTCCAACTCAACAACCAAAGCTTTCAAACCTGCGACGTCGGCATTGTTGAAAATGGCATCAAAGCCAACCATACCGCTCTCGCCGAATTCTTTGTGGTCCTTGATGTGAAGCAGGGTAAAGCGTCCAGGATACTTTTTGAAGTATTCGACAGGACTCACCTGTCCGCGAACGGCCCAATAGACGTCCATCTCAAAGAACACCTTATCGGCATCGGTATGCTCTACCATGTAGTCATACCATACTTTGTTTTCAACTTTCCCAAACTCGTGCGAGTGGTTGTGGTAGCCAAACTTCATGCCAGCAGCATTAACCATCTCGCCTACTTTGTTCAGATACCTACAGATAACATCGGCTTCTGCCAAAGTCTTGGGATAGTTGACGCCAGGATTCACAATGTACTGCATGCCTGCACGCTTGTGCGCATCAATACATTCTGCCCACCACTTCAGGGCACCATCAAAATTACCGGACTTCAACTCCTCGTTACTTAGGTTGTGACCAACATGGCTTGAGAGCACCTTCATACCAGCTGCCTCGATATCAGCTTTGAACTGTTCGGGAGTGACGCCATAGAGCTTTCCATCACCATAATTGGCAGCCTCAACAGCTGTGTATCCCATCTGAGCCAACTCCTTAAGAACCTTCTCGTGGTTCTGGGCATACTTGCCTGGGTCGCCAATGAGCTCACGTACAGAATACATTTGGAAAGCTATTTCCTTCCTTTTCGCATCTGCGTTCGTGCCGTATCCGATGAAGGTAGCGGCAAGGCAGACTATCATAAGAATCTTTTTCATTATGTTTCCCTTTCCTTATTATATATTTATTAATGTAGGGGATTTCTTTGTTATTTAAGCACTTTAACACGGATGTTGCGATACCAGACTTCGTCGCCGTGATCCTGCATGCCGAAGTAACCTGCATCCTTGCCGCAGTCTTTCATGATCTCGTAGGCAAGAGGCCAGTTCTTCTGACTAAATTTGGAAGTCTGAATCAGGTCAACCCAAGACTTGTCTGCAAGAATGTAGCTCAGCACCTTTACGCCGTTCTGGAAGTGTGTCACCTTGCCGTTCTTTACGACAATCTTCACCTTGTTCCACTGACCTGCGGGGTTGGCGTTCTGAGGTTTTGCAACAATCATGTCGTAAAGGCTGGTGCTTTGACGGATGCCGAGGGTTGCACCGAGTTTTGCATCGGGATGGCGCTCGTTGTCAAGAACCTGGCATTCGGGACAGCTGATGTAGATGGGTTGATAGTTGAGCTTGCCGCGATTGTCGATGGTCTGTGTGATGGTCACGTTACCCGCTTTGGTCTCTTCGGTCTTAGGTTCATCGTTATTGATGGTAGCAGTTTCCTTGCCTAAATAGAAGATACCGGAGTTGCCGCCTTCAGCGATTTTCCACTCAATTTCGAACTCAAAGTTCTTGAACTTGTGTGCGAAGATGATGTCGCCGCCTTCACCCTGACCACGTCCGTTAAAGTGCAGGGCACCGTCCTTGATGTTCCACTTGCTGGGGATGTGGTCTTTGCAATAACCGCGCCAGCCGTTGAGGCTCGTGCCGTCGAAGAGGACATAGAAGCCGTCCTTGTCAACCTTCAGCGTGCTGAGGTCAACCTGCGGGTTCTCGATAACGACGTACTGAGGCTGAGCCTGTACGCCAGCCGCAGCAGCCAATGCTGCTGCGGCAAGGATATTTCTTAGTTTCATTATCGTGTGAACTATGTTGTTATTTATGCGGGCATGTCGGGCAGTACATAGCCGTTCTGATACTTGGGCTTAATCAATTCTGCAGCGAACTCGCGGGCATTAACAGGATCTGTGTAGGTCTTGTTGAATGTGGGATGTCCGTCGTGAATTGAGAAACCATCCT
>JAGCNQ010000139.1 GCA_017645845.1 Bacteroidaceae bacterium | reverse complement strand
CAGGAACAGTGGGTCAGGGGTTGGTTCTCTGACCCATTTTTGGCGAATAGGTGGTAAGCCGCCCGTTCCTTGAAGGCACTGGCGTATGTGTAACCGACTATCCGCTCATGCTCCTGAGCCACAATCCAGGAGTATTTCGCCTGCACCTTCAACAGGCGTTGACGAAAATCGTCTGTTGACGGCACATCGTACTCGAAGGTGATGGCCGTCTGTTCCACGTATGGCGCATAGATGGCAAGCATTGCCTCTACGTCACAATGTGTTGCAAGCCTTATCATTATTACACTTTCGCAACTAATGCAATCACTTTCTGCTTGGTTTCCTCCGTCTTCTGCTCGTCAATCTTGGCCGAGACAAAGCCCATGTTCTCCACCTCCCAGTAATTGCAGATGTCGCGGAACTCGGCAGTGGCTCCGTCATAGACACCAGGAGAGTAGGACGACATCAGGAGCGCCATCTTTTTGACGTTAGCGGGTTTGTTAACGCAGTACATACGCTGGACGGGAGCCTGGATCTGGGCGCAGAGTGTGAAGTAGTAGATGGGTGCAGCCAGTACCAGCACCTCGGCTTCGTTCATCAGCGGATAGAGTTCCTGCATATCGTCCTTCTGGATGCAAACGCCATTGCCCTTATTGTGACAGTACTCACAGGCCAAACAGCCTGCTATCTTCTTCCTCGACACATTCACCAGTGTCACCTCATGACCTGCTGCCTCGGCAGCCTTCTTGTACTCCTCCGCCATCCATGCGGTGTTGCCATTGGCTCTTGGAGAACCTTGTAGAATCAAAATTTTCATACCTGTATTTGTTTTAGTTTGTGAAATATGATTTATTGGAAATTACCCCATTACCACATCGAGCACCATCATCAGGACGAAACCGATGGCAAAGCCGATGGTGCTGAGGTTAGAGTGCTGACCGCTGGAGGCTTCGGGAATGAGTTCCTCGACCACGACGTAGAACATGGCACCTGCGGCAAAAGCCAGCATGTAAGGGAGAACGGGCATGAGTAATGAGGCGAGCAGTAGGACGGCGATGGCGCCGATGGGTTCGACTGCTCCGCTCAATGAGCCGATGATAAACGAGCGCCAACGACTATTGCCAGCGGCTCGCATCGGCATGGAGATGATAGCTCCCTCGGGAACGTTTTGGATAGCGATACCCAATGATACGGCGATGGCGCTGGCAAGAGAGATGTTCGTCGCCCCGCTGTCGGCTCCTGCAAACACCACACCCACAGCCATACCTTCTGGCAGGTTGTGGATGGTGACGGCGAGGGCAAGCATGGCTGTCTTGGAAAGATGCGAGCGCATACCTTCAGGCTTATCTGTGCCAATATGCAAGTGGGGCGTCAGTTCGTCGATGAGCAGCAGGAATCCCATTCCCAATAGGAATCCTACAGCCGCAGGCATCACACTCCACTTGCCGCTATCGATCCCCATCTCTATTGCTGGAATCAGCAGCGACCATACCGATGCCGCCACCATCACGCCCGATGCAAAACCCAACAGCGACTTCTGCAATCGAGCCGACATCTCATCCCGCATAAAGAACACGAAGGCTGAGCCGAGCATCGTGCCCAGTAGCGGAATCAACAGTCCTATGATTAATGTCGTTGTCATCGGGTGCAAAGGTACAACATTTCCATGAGTTGTGCAATACCCAAATCAAATGAATCGTAAAAGGAGAGCCGAAACCCTCCTTTAAATTACGTAGTGATAACCTTTATGCCGGATTAAACTTCTCCTTCGGCTGCTTGCAACGAGGACAACGCCAATCGTCGGGCAGATCTTCGAAGGCAACGCCGTCGTGCTCTGCGGGGTCATAGACGTAGCCGCAAATAGAGCAGACGTACTTACCAGAAGCTTCCTGCTTGGAGAAATCGACTTCGGCCATAACGGTCGGCACAGGATTATCCAGATCCATCACGCGCTTGGCCTCCAGGTTCTCATAGCCCTGTGGAGTATGGGTACCACAATAGACGGTGGGGTGGTTGCGGATGAACTCACGGATGCGGTTCTGCGTCTCGCGGGCAGCTGGCAGATCGTCAAAGACAACGGACAGTTTGTCCTCGTAGAGAGCTTCGTCCACATAGGTAATGTCGCCGTGAATCATATAGAACAGACCGTCCATCTCCACCACGATGATGCTGTTGCCCTTGGTGTGACCCTTGGCTTTGATAAGGTAGATGCCGTCCAGAATCTTCTGACTCTCGGGGAAGTTGTAGTAGGCACCGTCGGTATAGCTGACGGGCACGAGGTTCGTGAGTCCCTGAAGCTCCGCAGCGTCCATCTCCTCCTGGTTCACATAAATTTTGGCATTAGGAAAACTTCTTAGTTCGCCGGTGTGGTCAGCATGGCGATGGGTAACCAGTATCTTCGTCACCTGCTCAGGCTGGTAGCCAAGTGCCTTGAAAGCATCCATATAACTGCAGATGTCCTTGCCGGTAAAGATGGGTGAATCCTCATTGGGCACTTCTTCGGGAGTCCCTGCAGGAATGCCGGTATCTACGAGAATCACCTCGCTACCCGTATCGATCAGATAGTTCTGAAGACTGCCGCGATAGCGCACGTTCTTGTCAAACTTATCCTGTCCTTCCTCACCTCCGAACACGAAGGGCTGTGTATAGAATCCGTCTCTGCGGAATTTAACTGCTTTGATTTCCATTTTTCTTGATTTATTCTTCTACTGGTACGAATTTCTCTTTCTTACGCTTGCAGCGGGGGCAGCGCCATGTGTCGGGCAGTTCCTCAAAAGGAGTGCCGGGAGGGATGTTCTGCTTGGGATCGCCCTTTTCAGGGTCGTAGGTGTATTTGCAGGGGCATTTGAACTTTGTCATAATCGTATCGTTTTAGGATTAGAAAGGGGAGAGCCGAGGCCCTTCCCCATGAAGATAAAATTTATATGCGTCGCGGTGCGGATGCACCTGTCGATGCCATGAGAGATAATCAAGCGGGCTGCCACTTACAACGGACGGGTGACACGATGGCACCTTCCTTCTTCAACTCGGCAAAAGCCTTGTCCACTTCCTTGCGGTCAATACCTGTGATTTCCGCAATCTTGCCAGCGTTCACGGGAGCACCGAACTCACGCATGGCCTGTAATACCTTCTCCTTCATAATTTTCAATTATCTGTTTTCAGTTAGCTTACATTTGCATTATCAGCCAGTTCTGTGCGCCAATCTTCTCAATCATTTCAAGAGCGCCCTGACTCCAGAAGAGGTCTTCCTCCTCGTCAGCCAGATAAGCCTTCAGAATGTCGAAAGTGAGATAGTCCTCGCATACCGAACCCATGCATTTGCGCAGCAACTCCACGCCCGGCTCCTGAATCTTCAGGTCTTCCTTGATGTACTCCACGGGGTCGTAGCAAAGCGCGCGGGCCTCGTGCTTCTCCACCTTCACCTCGCCGCCAAGGTCGAGGATGCGGTCGATGAACTTCTCCACCCATTCCATCTCCTCCGTGTAGTGGCCGATGTACTTCTCGCCCAGCTTCGTGAAGCCCTGAGCCTTGAAAATCTGTCCCTGTACCTTGTGT